>JAQGJO010000356.1 GCA_028290595.1 Hyphomicrobiales bacterium
GCCGGTGCGGCTCGATTTCTTCGGCGACACCTTGGAGACGATCCGCGCCTTCGATGCGGAAAGCCAGCGCACCACCGGTCAGTTGCGCGCTCTCGACCTTGTGCCGATGAGCGAAGTGCAATTGACGACGGATACCATGCGCACCTTCCGTCAGGCCTATATCGCGGCCTTCGGCGCGTCGACGCGCGGCGACACGCTCTATGAGGCGGTGAGCGAAGGCCGCCGTCATCCGGGAATGGAACATTGGATGCCGTTGTTCTACGGCGCCACCAGCACGGTCTTCGACTTTGTCGGAGCAGCGCCGCTGATGCTCGACCCTCTGGCCGAGGATGCGGTCGGCGAGCGCCTTGGCGAGATCAAGGACTATTACGACGCGCGCAAGGCGCAGCACGACGCCAACCCGGCGGAATCGGCCTATAAGCCGCTGCCGCCGTCGGCGCTTTACCTGTCGCCCGACGAATGGCGGCTGAATATCGAAAAGGCCGCGGTCGCGCGCGTGTCGCCTTTCGCGGCACCCGATGGCGGCGCAGCTAACAATGTCGACTGCGGCGGCCGCACGGGCCGCAGCTTCGCGCCCGAGCGCGCCGACGAAAGCATCAACGTCTTCGAGGCGGCCGTCACGCATATCCGCGCCCTGAAGGGCGAGGGCCGCCGCGTCATCGTCGCCGGCTGGTCGGACGGCACGCGCGAGCGCCTGTCCGGCGTCCTTGCCGAACACGGCCTCAAAGCGACGGAAGTGGTCACCAGCCTGGCGCAGGCCCTGGCGCTGCCGCGCGAAAAAGTCGCGCTGGCCGTCATCGGCCTAGAGACCGGCTTTGAGGCGGGCGATCTCGCCGTCATCGGCGAGCAGGATATTCTTGGCGATCGCCTGATCCGCAATCGCCGCAAGACGAAGCGCGCCGCCGATTTCCTCACCGAAGTGACGGCGCTCACCGCCGGCGATCTCATCGTCCATGTCGATCACGGCATCGGCCGTTTCGTCGGACTGAAGGTCATCGAGGCCATCGGCGTTCCCCACGATTGTTTCGAACTGCACTATGCCGGCGGCGACAAGCTGTTCCTGCCGGTTGAAAATCTCGAGCTGCTGTCGCGCTACGGGTCGGAAGAAACCGAAGTGCAGCTCGACAAGCTCGGCGGCCTCGGCTGGCAGACGCGCAAGGCGCGGATGAAGAAGCGCATCCGCGAGATCGCCCACGAATTGATCCGCATCGCCGCCGCGCGCATGCTGCACGAAGCGCCGAAGCTGGTGCCGCCCGAAGGCGCTTACGACGAATTCGCCGCCCGCTTCCCCTATGATGAAACCGAGGATCAGCAGACCTCCATCGACTCGGTGCTGGAAGACCTTGCCCGCGGCCGGCCGATGGACCGTCTCGTCTGCGGCGACGTCGGCTTCGGCAAGACCGAAGTTGCGCTGCGCGCCGCCTTCGCCACCGCCATCAATGGCATGCAGGTCGCCGTCGTCGTGCCGACGACGTTGCTGGCGCGCCAGCATTACAAGAATTTCTCGCAGCGCTTCGCTGGCCTGCCCGTGCGTGTTGCGCAACTGTCGCGCATGGTCAACACAGCCGACCAGCGCGCGGCGAAACAAGGCGTCGCCGACGGCACTGTCGATATCATCGTCGGCACCCATGCGGTGCTGGGCAAGACCGTTTCGTTCAAGGACCTCGGCCTCGTCATCGTCGATGAGGAGCAGCATTTCGGCGTCAACCACAAGGAACGACTGAAGAACCTGCGTGCCCAGGTGCATGTGCTGACCCTGTCGGCGACGCCGATCCCGCGCACCTTGCAACTGGCGCTGACCGGTGTGCGCGAACTGTCGATCATCGCCTCGCCGCCGGTCGACCGTCTCGCCGTGCGCACGTTCATCACGCCGTTCGACGACCTGATCGTGCGCGAGGCGCTGCTGCGCGAGCGCTATCGCGGCGGCCAGTCGTTCTATGTCTGCCCGCGCATCGAGGATCTCGACGAGGCGGCGGCCTTTCTGCGCGCCAATGTGCCGGAAGCGAAATTCATCATCGCCCACGGCCAGTTGGCGCCGAGTGAGCTCGAGGAGCGCATGGCGGCGTTCTACGATGGCAAATACGACATCCTGGTTTCCACCGCGATCGTCGAATCCGGTCTCGATATTCCAACTGCCAACACGTTGATCGTCCATCGCGCCGACATGTTCGGCCTGGCCCAGCTCTATCAGTTGCGCGGCAGAGTCGGGCGCTCGAAAACACGCGCCTATGCGCTGTTCACCGTGCCGGCGAAACGGACGATGACGGCGCAGGCCGAGAAGCGCCTGAAGGTGCTGCAATCGCTCGATACGCTCGGCGCCGGCTTCCAGCTTGCCAGCCACGATCTCGACATTCGCGGCGCCGGCAACCTGCTCGGCGACGAACAGTCCGGCCATATCAAGGAAGTCGGTTACGAACTCTATCAGCAGATGCTGGAAGAGGCCGTCGTCGCGCTGAAGGCCGGCATCGAGGCGCCGGTGGAAGAAGTCTGGTCGCCCGCCATCAGCATCGGCACGCCGGTCACGATTCCGGAGGATTACATTTCCGACCTCAGCCTCAGGCTCGGCCTCTATCGCCGCCTGACGACGCTGGAGAGCGACGAGGAAATCGAGACCTTCGCCGCCGAGATGATCGACCGCTTCGGCCCACTGCCGGAAGAAGTCGAGCAATTGCTCAAGCTCATCTCGATCAAGGCCCTGTGCCGCCGCGCCCATGTGGAAAAGGTCGATGCCGGCCCGAAGGGCGTCATCATCGCCTTCCGCGACAATTCCTTCGTCAATCCGCAAGGGCTGGTGCGCTATGTCGCCGAACAGGGCCGCGACGCAAAGGTGCGCCCCGACATGCGCATCGTCTTTATGCGCGATTTCGACACCGCGAAAGACCGTCTCGAAGGCACGCGGCTCATCCTGCGTACGCTGGTGTCGATTGCCGAGAAAGGCAAGAAGGCGGCGTGAGGGGAGGCCCTCGCAACCTTTGCGGCGTCATGCCCGCGCTTGTCGCGGGCACCCACGCCGTAGTGCGCCGTTGCGATGAAGGAAAAATATCGCCGTCGATATTTCTGCAGCAATGCAGCGATTGCACCGCGTGGGTGCCCGGAACAAGTCCGGGCATGACGTTGAAGCGTTGGGTGCCGACTGCCTAATCCCGACTGCCGACTGCCTCTTTCCCTTCTTCCCGCATTGCCTGCCGCATGGCGGAGACAAGCACTTCCGGCGATTGGGCGCCCGAGACGCCGAGCTTGCTGTTGAAGATGAAGAACGGCACGCCGGTGACGCCGATTTTCTGAGCCGTTTCGATTTCGCTCTTCACTTCGTCTTCGTCGGCAGGGCCGGCGAGCAGACGTTCGACCACCGCGCGTTCAAGGCCATTCTCCCCGGCAACATCGGCCAGCACTTTATGATCGCCGATATCCTTGCCCTCGACGAAGTACAATTGGAACAGACGCTCCTTGACGGCGTCCTGCGTGCCGGCCATCTGCGCCCAGCGCAGGAGGCGGTGTGCATCGAGCGTGTTGGGTGAGCGTTCGATCTTGTCGAACGCAAACGGGATGCCGACTTCCTGGCCGACGCCCGCGAGCCGGCCATTCATATTGGCTGCGCCATCGGGTCCGAATTTGCGCGTCAGATATTCCTTGCGATCGATGCCGCCCTTCGGAATCGTCGCATCTAGCTGATACGGCCGCCAGTGAATCTCGACGTCGATGTCCGGCGCCATGGCAAGCGCCGCCTCGAGCCGCTTCTTACCGACGAAGCACCAGGGGCAGACGACATCGGAGACGACGTCGATGGTCAGCGGACCGCCTTGCTTTTGGGTGTCTGCATCGTTGCTCATGGAAATATCTTTCGCAATGTCCGTTGCGGTGATGCGCCGCCGCCGGTGGGTCAGGCCGTCAGGCTAAGTGCGGCAACGCGGTTTGGCAAAAAGAATCAGCCCGCCACACTTCGGCGGCGTTCGACCGGATGACGCGACATCCGATCAAAAATAACAGTCCGGGCATTTGGCTTTTGTATGACGGCCGGCCCCGCCGGATCGCGTGTCCTTGCACTTAACTCATATTCTCCAAACGCATGCAGATCGATAATCGCCGACCTGCAACTGTCCGGTATCGGGCAGACCGGCAGATCAGCGCCTTCAGCGTCGCTGTTAGGTTCTGCATTTTCGTCATGCCTGTGCAGCACGACGAGCGCGGCAAAATCGCCGTGGGCAACCAGCCCTGCATCGCAGATCGCCGGCGCAACGGCGGCGGGAACAACGACATTGGCCTGCTGGTAGTGCGTCAACAGATCGCTCAACCGGCCGCTGTCGAAGGGGCCGTGCAAAACGACCGGCGCGCCCGACATGAAGCCGGCGATGGGGCCAGCGACCATGCCCGCAAGCGATGCGATCGATATCGTCGACACGATCGGCAGGCGCATGCCGATCCGCGCCTCGGCGATGAAATCGAGCGCCGCCGACATCAATGCATGCTGCGAATGGCTGGCGATGCCGCCGCTGTCCGTCATCGTCAGGACGACGGATTTGCGAACCGACGGCTGCGGCGAAGCTGTCAAAGCTCTCGATTTGAAATCGACGATGTCGATGTTGAGCGCGCCGTCGACCGGACGCTCGCCGAGCGTCGCCACCAGGCGAATGCTGCCGGCAAGCGACGCCGCGGCGAAAATCTCAGTTGCAAGGTCGAGCCCGCCGTTGGCCGGCTCGCTGCAGATTGCCTGCGCGCCGGTGGCGCGAATGAAATCGGCGATGGCGTCCGCGCTCATGTGCGAGGGCACCAGCGCCACATCGAGCCCGGCATGGAGCGCGCCCAGAACAGCGATCACGGGCGCCACTCTGGCTCCGGCGACGATGAGCACGCAGGCGCCCTCTGGCATCTGCGCATCCCGCCACAGCGCCGCACTGTGGACGACCGCGCGTTCGAGTTCGGCGAACGTCAGTGCGTTTGCGCTATGCGCATCGTGGTCCGTCAGGGCCACGCGTTCCGGCCGCAGTTTGGCGGCGCTGGCGATCAGCTTGGCGAAGTCGAACCCGGCCAGCGGGTCCTGCTTGCCTGACGGGGTTCCTGCATCCGCGTTCATGCGTCGCGCCTCCACCAGGTGTCGAGCGTTGCGCCAAACAGCGGAGCGTCGAAACGCGGCAGTTGTTGCGGATAAGTCAGCTAGCGCTTGTGCACGACCCATTGGTTCGGCGTG
>JAQGJO010000440.1 GCA_028290595.1 Hyphomicrobiales bacterium
GCGACAAGGGCTCGGTGGCCCGCGGCTATATCGGCGTGCAGATCCAGCCGGTGACGCAGGACATCGCCGATTCCCTCGGCCTCAAGGATGCCAAGGGCGCGCTGGTTGCCGAAACCCAGACCGGCACGCCGGCTGCCAAGGCGGGCCTCAAGTCGGGCGACGTGATCGTTTCCGTCGATGGCGAAACCATCGATGGGCCGCGCGACCTGTCGCGCAAGATCGCGGCCTACGGACCGCAGCATAAGGTCGACGTCACCTACATCCGCGGTGGCAAGGACCAGACGGCTTCCATCACCCTGGAAGCGCTGCCCAACACCGAGCAGCGCGCCGATGCCGGCCAGTCACGCTCCCGCAACGGCAGTGGCGCTGAACGGCTCGACGAGAAGTTCGGTCTCGCGCTGGCTCCGGCCAGCTCGGTTGCCGGCGCCGGAAAAGAGGGCGTCGTGGTTGCCGAGGTCGACCCCGATGGCGCAGGCGCGCAACTGGGCCTGCGCACCGGCGACGTGATCCTGGAAGCGGCGGGCAACCCCGTGACCAAGCCGTCCGACGTGTCGAATGCCCTGGCGGATGCCAAAAAGAACGGCCGCAAGGCTGTTCTGCTGCGCATCAAGTCCGGCGACGCGACCCGTTTCGTCGCCCTGGCGACCAACCCGGCCTCGTAAGAGCCGAACCGTCAACCTTACCCCCGGTATGGGACGGCAGGCCGGCACCCCCGGCCTGCCGTTTGTTATGAAAGTCCGCTATATGTCCGGGATGCGCATTCTCATCATCGAAGACGACCGCGAGGCGGCCAACTACCTGACCAAGTCTTTCCGCGAGACCGGGCATCTGGCCGACCTCGCGACCGATGGCCTGGAAGGCTATGCCATGGCGCGCGAGGGCGCCTATGACGTCGTGATCGTCGATCGCATGCTGCCGAAGCTCGACGGCCTGTCGCTGATCGGCGGCCTGCGCGAACAGAAGATTGAAACCCCGGTTCTTATTCTCTCGGCCCTGGGCCAGGTGGACGACCGGGTCAAAGGCTTGCGCGCCGGCGGCGATGACTATCTCGCCAAGCCCTATGCCTTCTCGGAACTGCTGGCCCGTGTCGAGGCGCTGGTGCGCCGTCGTCCTGGCGGCGTCGGTGAAACCACGGTGCTACGCATCGCCGGGCTCGAGCTCGACCGTCTTGCGCATACGTTGACGCGCGATGGCAAGGACATTCCCCTGCAGCCGCGCGAATACCGCCTGCTGGAATATCTGATGCGCCACGCCGGACAGGTGGTGACGCGCACCATGTTGCTCGAAAACGTCTGGGATTATCATTTCGATCCCCAGACCAATGTCATCGACGTCCATATTTCGCGTCTGCGCAGCAAGATCGACAAAGGCTTCGATCCGCCGTTGCTGCATACCATTCGCGGCACCGGATATATGATCCGTGACAGCGCTCGCTAATCTTTTCCGCACCACGGCTTTCAAGCTGTCGCTGGCTTATCTCGTCATCTTTTCGATCGGCGCCGGCGCGGTCATCGGCTGGGTAGCGTGGAACGTCGGCCGCCTGCTCGACGAACAGATTGCCGCGACCGTCGAGGCCGAGATCAACGGCCTGTCCGAACAATATTCGCGCGGCGGCATACGCATCATCGTCGAAGTGATCGAGCGCCGCACGCGCCAGCCCGGCGCATCGCTTTATCTGATGACCAATTTCGCCGGCCAGACGATTGCCGGCAACATCGCCTCATTGCCATCCGGCGTGCTCGATCAGCCCGGTGTGCGCGAGACCACCTATGAGCGCCAGGGCGAGCCCGGCGTCGAACGCCGTGCGCTGGCGCGCATCTTCCTTCTGCCCGGCGGCTTCCGCCTGCTCGTCGGCCGCGATCTCGAAGATCGCGAGGTGCTGCGCCGTGTCATCGGCCGCGCGCTGCTGACATCCTTGTTCTGGCTGATCGTCATCGGCACGCTCGGCGGCCTGCTCGTGGCGCGGCGTGTGCTGCGCCGGGTCGATGCCATGAACGACAGCGTGCAGACGATCATGCACGGCGATCTCAGCCGCCGCCTGCCGCTCGCCGGTGCCAACGACGAGCTGGAGCGGCTCGCCATCAATCTCAATTCCATGCTCGACCGCATCGTCGAACTGATGGCTGGCCTGCGCGAAGTGTCCGACAACATCGCCCATGACCTCAAAACGCCGCTGACGCGCCTGCGTAACCGCACCGAAGAAGCGTTGCGCATCGCCAAGAGCCCTGACGAGTTTCGCGGCGCGCTTGAAAAGACCATCGAGGAATCCGACAACCTCATCAACATATTCAATGCGCTGCTGATGATCGCCAGGCTTGAGGCGGGCAGCACGTTTGAAGGCATGCAGAGTTTCGACGCCGGCCAGGTTGCCCGCGACCTTGCCGAACTCTACGAACCCGTTGCCGAAGACGCGCAGATGCGCATCGAGACTGATATCGCTGACGGGCTCATGGTCCATGGCAGCCGCGAATTGATCGGGCAGGCTCTGGCGAACCTGATCGACAATGCGCTCAAATATGGCGCTTCGCCCAATGCCGATCTGCCTTCCGTCGTTCGCGTCGGCGCGCGCAGGGAAGGCGCGTCGATCTATCTGCAGATCGGCGATCGCGGCCCCGGCATCGCCGCATCCGAGCGCGAGCATGTGCTCGGTAGGTTTGTGCGGCTCGAAGGCTCGCGTTCGCGGCCCGGCTCCGGCCTGGGCTTATCGCTTGCCGCTGCCGTCGTCCGTCTCCACAATGGCGAAATCAGAATCGAAGACAATGCGCCGGGCCTGCTCGTGACGCTTGTGATCCCGGCTCTGGCGCCGATGGCGGGACAAGCGGCGATCGGAGCGGACATCAAAGCGGAAAGCAAGAATGAGCGCGGCGAAAAGATCGAAGCCGAAGCCGGAAGATAGAACGCTCGTTGCGCGTATCGTCTCGGCGCCGCTTGTGCAGCGCGCGTCGGTTGCCGGCGACAAATTGAAGGATCTGATCGCGGGCGCCAGCAGGATCAGCCCGCTGTTGGCGAAACCCGCACCCCCGTTGCGGGCGTTGCTGAGCGCGGTTGCCGATCATTCGCCCTATCTCTGGTCCCTGGCGAGCGCCGATCCGCGGCGGTTGTCTGATCTTCTGGCAAGCGTTCCGGAAACCAGATTCGATACCTGCCTGGAACAGATGCGACGCGGCTGTGAAGCAGCAGTCGACGACGAGGCGATGCTGCACACGCTGCGCCTGGGCAAACAGGAAGGCCATCTGCTGATCGCCCTGTGCGATCTCGCCGGCATCTGGAGCGTCGATGACGTCATGATGGCGGTGACGCGGCTCGCCGATTGCGCCACGCGCTGCGCCACGCGTTATGCCCTGCGTCAGGCGCATAAGCAGAACCGGCTCAAGCTTGCCGATCCCGCCGATCCCGAGCGCGGCTGCGGCTTCGTTCTGCTGGCGCTGGGAAAGCACGGCGCCATGGAGTTGAACTATTCGAGCGACATCGATCTTGTCGCCTTCTTCGATCCACAAACGCCGGCGCTGCTCGATCCCGCCAACGCCACGACGATCTATGTACGCGTCACCCAGTTGATCGCGCGCCTGCTGCAGGAGCGCACCGGCGACGGCTATGCCTTCCGGGTCGATCTGCGGCTGCGGCCCGATCCCGGCTCGACCGCGGTCGCCGTCTCGCTGCCGTCGGCCTTTTCTTATTACGAAAACCTTGGACAGAACTGGGAGCGCGCCGCCTTCATCAAGGCGCGGGCCGTGGCCGGCGAGATCAGCCTGGGCGAGAGCTTCCTCAAGGACATGACGCCGTTTCTGTGGCGGCGCTATTTCGACTATGCGGCGATTGCCGACATTCACGCGATGAAACGGCAGATCCATGCGGTCCGCGGGTATGCCGACATCGCCGACGCCGGCCACAATATCAAGCTCGGACGCGGCGGCATTCGCGAGGTCGAGTTCTTCGTTCTGACGCAGCAGTTGATCTTCGGTGGCCGTCGTCCGAACCTGCGGGGCGCGCGCACGCTGGAGATGCTGCGCGAGCTCGCCTATGACGTCTTGAT
>JAQGJO010000387.1 GCA_028290595.1 Hyphomicrobiales bacterium
GCCTGCTGACCGCTTTAAGCCTGGGCTCTTTCGCGCAGGCCCAGGAAAAGCTGACGCCGGTCCGCCTCCGCCTCGACTGGGTCTGGCAGGCGCCGCAATCCATCTTCACCATCGCCTATGAGCGCGGCTACTACCGCGAGGAGGGCTTGGATGTTTCGATCGACCGCGGCTATGGCGGGCTTGAGAACGCCGCCGCCATCGCGGCGGGCAATTATGAATTTCTGTTCGGCGACATGTCGAGCATCATTCTCTTCAATCCCAAGAGCCCGGACCGCAAGCTGCTCAGCGTCTTCACCATCTACGACGCCTATCTGGGCGCGGTGATCACCCGCGCCGGCAACGGCATCACCAAACCGAAGGAACTCGAGGGCAAGACGATCGGCGCGCCGCTCACCACCGGCGGCCGCACCATGTTCCCGGCCTTTGCCAAGGCCAACGGTGTCGATGCCAGCAAGATCAACTGGCAGACCATCAGCATTCAATTGCAGGACCAGCAGTTCGCCCAGGGGCAGTTCGACGCGGTCGCCAGTTTCACGACCACCTCGCTGCTCAATCTGAAGCAGCTTGGCGTCCCGCGCGATAAACTGACGATCTTCAACTTCGCCGATTATGGCGTCGGCCTCTATGGCAGTGGCATTGTCACCAGATTGGATTACGCGCAGAGCAATCCTGAAATCGTCAGAAAATTCGTAAAGGCAACCATGCGCGGCCTCAACGCCATGCTCGCCAACAAGGAAGAGGCCATGGCAAGCCTCAAGAAGCGCGATCCGCTGCTCGATGTCGGCATCGAAATGGACCGGCTCAACCTGATGATCGAAATGACCTTGAAGCGTCCGAGCGTCGAGAAAAACGGCGTCGGCTATGTGGAAGTTGCCCGCGTGCAGGACAGCATCGACACCATCGCCAGCGTGATGGAAGTCTCGCCCCTGCCCAAGCCCGACGAAATCTACACGGACAAATTCATCCCCAGCCAGGCAGACCGCATGGCGAAATTCTGACGCAGAAGTTCAGATCATCGTGTTGACTGACGAGTATACGATCGCCGCCTCTCGCAAGCGAGTTGTCGGTTTCCGGCTTCATCGGCCCGAGACCATTGAAGAAACGTGCGACCTTCTCGCACGTTTGTCCGACTGTGCGATGGTCCACGCCGGCGGCATCGACGTCGCCAACCGGATGAAGCGGGGTGTTACGCAACCCCATATCATCGCTGTGCAGCAGGTGGCCGGTCTCCGCGACATCAGACTGAGCGAGACGGAGATCGAGATCGGCGCGGCAACGCGCCACTGGGATATCGAAACCGATCCCACCTTGCGCCGCGTTCTCCCGGCGCTTTGCGACTATGTCGCCGGACTGGGCAATATCCGCATTCGCATGCAGGGCACCATCGGTGGCAATGTCATGGCAGCCGAACCGGGATACGAAATGCTGGCGGTGCTGGCGGTCCTCGATGCAGTACTTGTCTTCCGGGATTGCACGACGCGGCGTGAGCGCAGGCTGACGATTGATGAGTGGATCGAAATCCGCGGCACGACCGAAAGTCCCTTGCTGCTGACCTCGATCCGCATTCCTCGCAGGCCTTTTGCCCTCGCCTGGAACCGCCAGCTTCGCCCCGCCCTGTCGCTTGTCGCCGCCCTGCAACGCGACGAGACGGGGCATTTGCGTGGCCGTGCCGCGGTGACCGGGAGCGCGTCTGGTCCTCTGATTGCAGATCTTCCGTTCGCCATCGGTATTCCTGATTGCGCCCTCGTCGCTCATGCTTGGGCCGACAGGCTTCCGTCGACCGATCTTCCGCTTGGCCCGGATGCCGCCTATTGCAACGAGGTCATCCCCATCATGTGCCGCCGCCTTCTCCAGGCCATGTCGAAGGACTTGCCGTGATGGAAAGCCTGCGGATCAGTATCAATCTCAATGGACAATCGGAGACGGCGGAGATCGCGCCGAACCTGATGCTGGTTGATTTCCTGCGCGAGCATCTTGGCCTTCAAGGCACAAAGCTCGCCTGCGACCAGGGCGCTTGCGGCGCCTGCACAGTTCTGATCGATGGTCGGCCGGTCACCTCCTGTCTCACCTTTGCCTTCGCGGTCGATGGCGCCGACATCCAGACCATCGAAGGCGTGTCTCTAGATAACGGCGCGCTCAGCCAGGTGCAGAATGCCTTGCACGACTGCGGCGTGCCGCAATGCGGCTTCTGCACGCCCGGCATGGTGATGATGATGGAGGGCTTTGCCAGGCAGACTCCACTACCGCCCGGCCAAACTCTTGAGACCTGGATGAACGCCAATCTCTGCCGCTGCTCGGGCTATCAGGGCTTTCGCCGCGCCTTGAGCCAGCTCACATGACGGCGCTGCCAAACACGCTTGCGCATGTCGGGCGCAGCATTGCCGACGTCAATGGCCACGACAAGCTCACCGGCGCGGCACGCTATGCCAGCGATTTCAGCCTCGCCGGCATGCTGCACGCGAAGATTCTGCGCAGCCCGCATCCGCATGCGCGGATCATATCCATCGATGCCTCGCAGGCCCTGGCCATGCCCGGCGTCGTCGGCGTGGTCACCGGCGAAGATCTGGCCGGCCTCGACCACACCTACGGCATGTTCATCCGCGATCAGCCCGTGATCGCCTATACCAAGGCGCGGTACGTCGGCGAACCGGTTGCCGCCATTACTGCCGAGACCGAAGAACTCGCCTATCAGGCACTTTCCGCTATCCGCGTTGAATATGACGTCCTGCCAGCGATTACGTGCATTGCCGATGCCCTAACGGAGAACGCCCCGCCGCTGTTCGACGGCAAACTGCATCCTTCCACACTCCAGCCGCCGCCGATCTGCAGTTCCTGGATCCAGGAACCGGCGCCCAACGTTCTCTTCGATTTCAGCTACAGCTTCGGCAACATCGAAGATTTATTCGCGGGCTGCGCCCATATATCCGAAGACCGCTTCAGCCTCGGCCGGCAAAGCCATGCGGCCCTCGAGCCGCATGTGGCGATCGCTTTGGCGGACCGCGACCACGTTGAAGTCTGGTCCAACAATCAGGATCCCTTCCTGCTGCGTGAGGATATCGCCCGCATCTTCGGTCTTAACTCCGAAAATGTCCGCTTTCATGCCGGCCTGGTCGGCGGCGGCTTCGGCTCCAAAAGCTACTGCAAGATCGAACCCATTGCCGTCCTGCTGGCGCGAAAAACCGGCCGCCCCGTCCGTCTCGCTTTGACCATGGCCGAGAGCATGATGACGGTCTGCGACCATCCCGCTGAAATCACATTGCGCACCGGCGTCAGCGCAACCGGCGAGACCATCGTCCGCGATGCCGTCGTCGAGCTCGATGGTGGCGCCTATGCCGATGCCAGCCCCTCCGTCGCTATGCGCATGGGAACGCGCTTCAACGGCCCCTACAAATGGAAAGGCGTTCGTGCGCGCGTGCGCGTCATCCGCACGACGAGCATCCCTTCCGGATCGTTTCGCGGCTTCGGCATGGGGCATGTGACCTGGGCCTGCGAATCCCAGATGGATATGATCGCCGGCCGGATCGGCCTGCGCCCAGAGCAGCTCCGCGCACAGAACTTTCTCGAACTCGGCAACTCCGGCGCGCCCGGCGAACGCATTCTCGACTGCGATCTGGCGGAAGGTTTCAACGTCGTCCGCAAGCGAGTTGCCGATAAGGTCTCCGGCACGAATGCGAAGCGCGGGATAGGCTTCGCCGTGGCCTGCAAAGGCGGCGGCAGTTCCCATCGCGCCGACGCGCGCGTCGAAATTCACTCCTCCGGCGGCGTCACTTTGGCGGCAGGCGTCACCGAAATCGGCCAGAACACCAGAACCATTCTGACCCAGATCGCGGCCGAAGTGCTGGGTGTGGATCCTACCCGGATCAAGGTCGTCAACATCGACACCGATTCGACCCCTTTCGATTCTGGTACGCACGCAAGCAATGGTGCGACGGTTGCAGGTCTCGCCATCCGGGACGCCGCAACCAAGGCCGCCGCCGAAGTCCTGCTGTTTGCCGCCGGCCGGTTGAAATGCGGCGTCGAAGAACTGTCGTTCCGGCAGATGCGGATCATGCGTGGATCTTCCAGCTATCTGCTGAGCGATCTCATCGATCCCAAGTTGAAAGATCATCCGCCCTTCTCGGGCGCTGCGTCGATCCAGACCCCTGGTGGCGCGCTCTTCTGGATGCCGATCTGGACAGCGGCCGAAGTCGAAGTGGACGAAGAGACCGGCATCATCAAGCTCACGCGTTTGATCAACGCCGCCGATGTTGGAAGAGCCATCAATCCGCAGCGCTGCGTCAGCCAGATCGAAGGCGCAGCCGCACAGGGGCTGGGACAGGCCTTGTTCGAGGATATCGCCTATAGGGGCGGCCAGCCGCTGACGGCAACGCCGCTGACCTACCGCATGCCGCGCCTCGCCGACATTCCGGCCGACTTCGAAACCATCATCCTCGAGCAGGGACGCGGCCCCGGCCCGTTCGGCGCCAAGGGCATCGGCGAAAGCGGCAATCTGACGATTCCCGCAGCCATCGCCAACGCCATCGCCGATGCTGTTGGAGCCAGGGTGACAGAATTGCCGATGACGCCGGATCGAATTCTGCGGGCGATACGAAAGACAGAGGCGGCGACGCAGGCAGTCCCCACCAATTTATCTCCAGCTTGACCTGAACAAATAGATTTCTGAATCTGATGCTATTGCGTTAGCTTGTGAAACTTGCCGAAGAGCAAGACCATCACGGGACGAAACGCATGACGCTGGGTATAAACAGGCTGCGCAGATTAGCTGCGCTGTCATTGATAGTGATCGGCACATTCGCCGTATCGACCGCTGCCCCTGCCGGTGAGATCGATGACTTCTATCGCGGCAAAACCCTCACCATGGTGGTCGGCTATCCGCCCGGCGGCAGCTACGACCTGTACGCCCGCATGATCGCACGATATCTCGGGAATCACATTCCCGGACAACCCAAATTAATCGTCCAGAATATGCCGGGCGCCGGCAGCCTGCTTGCCGCCAACCACATCGCCAATGTGGCGCCGCAAGACGGCACTTTCATTGGCGCGGTCTCCGCCACGACGCCGTTCACACCGCTGCTGGAACCGAACGCAGCCCGCTTCGACGCCGCGAAGATAAACTGGATGCCGTCTCCGGCAAGCTTCATCGTCGTGACTTTGGTCTGGCACTCTTCACCGGCAAAGACATTCGCGGACCTGAAGTCCAATGAAGTCTTGATGGCGACATTGAACCCAAGTTCAACGCCGAGTTTCCTTGCCACCATCCTCAACGAAGTCCTGAAGACGAAGATCAAGCTGGTATATGGCTATACCAGCATGGCGCAATCGCTGCTCGCCATGGAGCGCGGCGAGGCCGAAGGCTATCCCAGCGTCCCAATCGACAGCCTCCGCCGCAGCTATCCGCAATTGCTGGCCGAGAAGAAGGTCCGCCTTCTGTTGCAGCTTGGCGGCGCACCCAGTCCGGATTTTCCAGACGTCCCGTTTGTTCTGGATCAGGCCGAGTCCCAAGAAGACCGGCAGTTGCTTGACATGTCCCTTGCCTCGCTCAAGATCGGCTATCCCTATCTCATTGGGCCAAATGTCCCCAAGGCACGCGTGGCAGCTCTGCGAAAAGCGATGATGGACACGTTTGCGGATCCGGAGTTCAAGGCCGATGCCGCCAAACAGACACTGGATGTCGCCCCGGTCACCGGAGATGAAGTCCAGAGAATCATCGAGGACGTCTACAATTCACCTCCGGCGCTGCGGGATCGCTTGCGCGCCATATACCTCAAACAAGCACAGTAAAGCAGAAACAAAAAAATTGGGAGAATACGCACATGCAGGCCTGGCACTTTACGGAAATGCCCTATCCCGATCTTCCGCCCCTCGACACGCTTTCAACCATGCGGGTCTCGCTGCCCAGCAAACATTACGATCCAAGAATCGGCGCCGACCTCTACAATCGGTATCTCGACGAATATCTGATCGCTGCCGATCTCGGATTGAACATGATGGTCAACGAGCATCATCAGGCCTCGACCTGTATCGACGTCGCAGCTCCCCTGTCGGCCGCCATCCTGGCCCGGCAGACGACCAAGGGCCGTATCTGCATCCTGGGCAATCCGATCGCCAACCGCGGCGACCCGATCCGCATCGCCGAGGAAATGGCGATGGTCGACTGCATATCGCGCGGCCGGCTCGAAGTCGGCTTCGTCCGCGGCGTCCCCTTTGAAATCTTTCCCGCAAACACCAACCCCACGCAGACGGGCGAACGCCTTTGGGAAGGCATTGATCTTGTCTGCAAGGCCTGGACGACGACCGACGGACCATTCAACTTTGAGGGCAAGTTCACGCACAGGCGCGCCATCAACCTGTGGCCGCGGCCCTATCAGATACCGCATCCGCCGATCTGGACGACAGGATCGAGCGATCTTGAAAACATCAAGCGTACGGCGGCGCGCGGATTTGTGTTTGCGACATTCCTTCAACCTCACACCAAGGTGAAGTGGATGTTCGACGCCTATCGCAGCACCTATCTCGACACGGGGCTACCGGGCGGCGGCGGTACGGCCTATATGCCGCTCATCTACACCGGCGACACGCAGGAAGACGCCGAACGGGGCGCGCGTGAATTGGCGTGGTTCTTCGGCGCCAAATCCGAACCCCAGCACGTCAATCCTCCGGGCTATGCGCCGATCGAACTCAACGTGAAAGCCCTACGGGGAGAGTTTGCCGGGCGTACGGCCGCCATGCGCAAGAAATCCCTCGAGGAGCTGAAGGACGAAGGCGTCCTGATCTACGGAACGCCTGACGACGTGGCAAAGCAGATCAAGCGTCTCTACGATCTTGCCGGCGGGTTTGATCATCTATTGGCGATGCAACAGGCCGGACATCTGAGCCACAAGCGCACCGTCGACAGCATGACACTGTTTGCTCGGGAGGTTTATCCCCAGATCAAGCATCTTGCGCGAACGCAGCCACTCAATGCAAAAGTCACCGCGGAGATAGCATCGTGATCCGGCCCTATGGCGACGGCAGACGTCTCACTGTCTGATCGATAGCGCCAAAGATCGACCGGCCTTCGGCATCGAGCATCTCTATCCGCACACGGTCGCCAAACCGCATGAACTCGGTCTGCGGCTCGCCGTGGCGGGCGATTTCCAGCGCCCGCCGCTCGGTGATGCAACTGGAGCCGACCGCGGGATTATGATTGGAAACCGTGCCGCCGCCGAAGATGGAGCCGGGACCAAGTTCGCGCGTCTGCGCGCCGAAGGCCACGAGCGCGCGAAAGCCAAACAGCATGCCCGTTCC
>JAQGJO010000400.1 GCA_028290595.1 Hyphomicrobiales bacterium
CCAAAGTGAGCTGGGCGCAGGCAATCGAATTCTTCGGCAAGCATCTAGGAACGCCGACGCCTGCAGCCTGAGAGGCCGATTGGAAATCAAGAGCTGTCATTCCCGACGCGCCGCAAGCGCGAGCGGGAACCCAGGAGTCAAGAGCCGCCACGTTGGATCCGTCACGTTGCCTCTGGATTCCCGCTCTGCGCTTCGCTTGGCGGGAATGACACACCAAGGTTGAAGCCAACAACAACATTGCACGAGACAGCCCCTCTCTAATGCCCAAACTGCCGCGGCAGCCACAGGCTGATGTCCGGGAAGGCGATCATCAGCCCGACGATGACGACCTCCGCCGCCAGGAACCAGATCAGCCCCTGGAAGATTGTCATCAGCGGTACTGTATCGCCGACCACGCTCTTCACCACAAAGGCCTGCAGGCCGATCGGCGGATGCAGCAGGCCGATCATGATCAGCTTGATGACCAGCATGCCGATCCAGACCAGATCGATCCCGAGCTGCTTGCAGATCGGCACGATGATCGGCACGACGATGAGCAGAATGCCGATGCCCTCCAGGAACATGCCGAGCAGAATGATGACCACGCTGATCATCAGGACGAAGGCGATCGGCGACGGCGACAGATGCGCGACCAGTTCACCGAGATAAAACGGCAAGCCCGACATCGACATGAAGCGGGCAAACAACGCTGCCCCGATGAAGATGAAGAAGATGGACGCCGAGGCCGTCGATGATTCGACCAGGCTGCGCCACAGGATCGACCAGGTCATCTCCCGGCGGATCATGGCGATGATCAAGGCCAGTGCGGCGCTGGCGGCACCCGCTTCCGTCGGCGTCATGGCGCCGCTGTAAATGCCGACGAAGATGCCGGCAAATAGCGCCGGCAAGGGCCACGAATCGACGGTTGCGGCGCGGCGTTCCTCGGTGGAGAAATCGCGGCCAGTCGCCGGTGCAAGCTCGGGGTTCAGCTTGCAGCGGATGATGATCATCACGCTGTAGATGAGCGCGGTCAGCAGACCTGGAATGATGCCGGCAAGAAACAGCGCCGCGATCGAGGCTTCAGTCTCGATGCCGTAAATAATGATGATGATACTGGGCGGGATCAGCGCATCGATGGTTCCCGATGCCGCGACCACGGCGGTTGCCAGCGCCTTGTCGTAGCGCCGCGCCAGCATCTCGGGAATGGCGATCTTCGCCATGACGGCGGTGACGGCGACGCTCGAACCGGAGATGACGCCGAAAGCGGTGCCGGCCAGATTGGTGGCGATGGCCAGGCCGCCGGGCACCCACCAGAACCACATGCGCAGGACTTTATAGACGGAGATCGTCATGCCTGAATTGAAGGCGAACGCCCCCATCAAAAAGAACATCGGCACGGCAGACAGCGTCCAGCTTGCCGAAAGATCGAACGGCATGCTGCCGATAGAGCCGAACGCGGCATCCATGCCGCGGATGGCGAAGATTCCGCAGACCGAGATGACAAACAGCGAAATCGCGATCGGCATCCCCAGGCCGATGAATGTCAGGAGCGCAGCAATGCCGACGAGACCGATCTGATAATTGGTCACTATGATATCCGTTCTGAAATTGTGTGATCAGTGGCGGGCGGCGGCGGGACGTGCGCCGCTGCACAGGCGCAGCAGCACCGAGAGGAACATGCCGGCGCCGCCGATGGGCAGGAACCAGCGGCTGCACCAGACCGGGATCAGGAATTCGCCCGAACGCCACACTTCTCCATCGGCGGTGCGGATCAACGCTTCGCGGGCGCTGAAATAGACCAGGGCGCCGATGCAGATGAGCGTCACGACATCCGTGAACCTGGCCGACAGCGCCCGCACCCTCGGCGACATCAGATTGGTGAAGACATCGGCCGAGATGTTCGCGCCCATCCTGTCGACGCAGGCCAGGGGAAAGAAGACAAGGGCAACCATATAATAGGCCGAGACGATCTCGATCGTGCCCTGGAACTGCTTGCCGAGCACGAATCGGCTGAACAGATCGGCGCTCACATGCAGCATCATCAGCAGGGCGCACAGGGCGGCGAGCGCGATCAGCGCCTGCTCGATCCGGCGCACGCCCAATGCAAAAATCCCCATGCCCGCCTCCCCCGCAGCCTCGGAATCCGCGCTCCTTATGGACTGCGGACACTTTCAATTGTGATAAAAGTATATATCTTTGATACAATCCGAACAAGCCCAACCTCCAGGCCCGCGATGGGGATTTGCAGACAGGGCCGCGACGGGCGATAAGCGAAACACACCACTGCTTCGCAGCCTTCAGGGTAACGATGACCATGACTTCGATCCGCAGGCGTCCGGGGCGGCACCTCCCGACGCGTCCTATCTCGGCGCTCGCCCGCGTGCCGACGCCCATCTACGTCCAGTTGGTGACCCTGTTCCGGCGCCGGATCGAGACCGGCGAATGGCAATTGAACCAGCAGGTGCCCACGCTGGATGAGCTTGCCGAAGAGCTCGGGGTGGCCCGCGCGACTGTGCGTCATGCAATCGGCTTTCTGGAGAGCGAAGGCCTGATCGGCCGCTATCGCGGACGCGGCACCTTCGTTCTGCGCAAGCCTGAAAGCGAAGTCTGGCTCGACATCCCGACCGAATGGTCTGAACTCGTCGAAAACCGGCCCGGCATTGCCATGGAATGGCTGGAGTGCGTGCCTGCAACTACGCTGCCGGTGCCGTCCCATGAAGGCGGAATACTCGCCGAGGAATACCAGCTTCTGCGCCGCGTGCATCGCCGCGGCAGCGTGCCTTATCTTGTCGGCACGAGCTTCGTGGAACGCAATATCTATAAGACCATCGGCAAAAAGGGCTTTACCACTGCAACGCCGCTGCGCGCCCTGCACAGCGTGCTGGGCAGCAAGCTCGGGCGGGTGGAACAGACGGTGACGGTCAGCGCCGCCGACGTCGAATTGGCCGAGCTTCTGAATGTGCCCGTCAACTCGCCCTTGATGGTCCTCAAGCGCTCCATCTTCGACACCGACAATTACCTCATCTACGAATCCGAAGGCCTGCACCGCGGCGATTTCGTCCGCATGCACGTTCGCCTGCGCTGATTTCCTTTTAGCCCTCAGCCGCGCGCGACCGAAGGCGAACACTGTCATTCCCGACGCCCGCGATGCGGGCGAGCGGGAATCCAGACCTGATGGTTCAGCGCTCGCAACCGCCAACACCCAGCATCGGCGCAATCGCAACGCCTGGTTTCCCGCTCGCGCCTTTCGGCGCGTCGGGAATGACACTGGCTGCGGAACGCGAGGCCTCATCCCCCATTATGCTAAAAGTATAGTATTATATAATTATCTTGCCGGGAGCGGCCATCGGCGCTAGATTTGCGCGTCCAGGCCAAAAGGCCGCCGCGTTGCAGGGGGAAACGATGCAGCTTCGAACAATCCTGTTTGCGTCCGCAGTCGCACTTGCGATCGCGCCGGCCGCTTTCGCCAAGGAACTCGTCTTCGGCTCCTGGGCCCCGACCAATCACGGCAGCAATTACGCGCTCGAACCGCTGTTCAAGTCGGTGCAGGAAAAATCCAAGGGCGAGATGACCT
>JAQGJO010000446.1 GCA_028290595.1 Hyphomicrobiales bacterium
GTTCGATCCCGGCTGAACCCAACGGGCAGCCATCGGCGCCGAAGGGAGCCGATCTTCGCGCTGCTGCTACGGGCGGAAATCCTGCCGCCCAGTTCGAACTCGCTGCACGTCTGTTCGAAGGCCGCACCATGACGCGTGATCTCGCCCAGGCGGCGCAATGGTTCGAGAAAGCGGCCCTGCAGGATTTCGCACCGGCGCAATACAGGCTCGGCTCGCTCTACGAAAAAGGCATCGGTGTCACCCGTGATGCCGCCCGCGCGAAGACGCTCTATCAACGCGCCGCCGATCACGGCAACATCCGCGCCATGCACAATCTCGCGGTGCTCTACGCCGAAGGCGCCGACGGCAAGCCAGATTATACGGCGGCCGCGCAATGGTTCCGCAAGGCAGCGGAATATGGCGTGCGTGACAGCCAGTACAATCTCGCCATTCTCTATGCCCGCGGTCTCGGCACGGCGCAGGATATTTCGCAATCCTGGATCTGGTTCTCGCTGGCGTCAGCGCAGGGCGACGAGGACGCCGGAAAGAAGCGCAGCGATGTCGCCGCGCGTCTTAACGCGCCGCAGCTCACTGCAGCCAAGGCGATCGTCGATAATTTCAAGCCGCGCGTTGGCGACAAGGCGTCGAACGAAGTGATTGAGCCGCCGGGCGGCTGGGAACAGCAGCCGGCGACTGCGAGCGGCCCCAATAACAAGCCCGAGAACAAATCGGACAAGCGCTCGGCACAACCGACGGGGCGTCCCAGAATGACGGCGCTCTAAATCGAAGCTGTGTTTGTCGACTTCTTTGATCAAGTTATTGGCCAATAAAATAAATGGCGAAGCCCGCGAACGGAGCTTGCTTTCGCCTGGTTGTTCTTGCATTGCCGGCGCGCGCGTCAGGCGTTTCGTAATTGAAGCATCGTCCGGATCGTGCTTTCTGGCGGCCGTTTAACCAGCGGGCCGCTGCGCTATCGCGGGACGTCGTGTGGAAATCTATCTGCCTATCGCCGAAATGCCCGTCGATGTTTTTCTCATCCTCGGAATGGGTGTTGCCATCGGGTTCATCTCCGGCATGTTCGGCGTTGGCGGTGGCTTTCTGCTGACGCCGCTGCTGATCTTCGTCGGCATTCCGCCCGCCGTCGCCGTTGCGACGCAGGGGCCGCAGATCGCCGCGTCCTCGATGACGGGTGCGCTCAGCTACTGGCGGCGCAAGGCGATCGACTTCAAGCTCGGCGGCGTGCTGCTCGTCGGCGGTATCATCGGCACTCTGCTCGGCGTGATGTTCTTCAACCAGATGCGCCGCATCGGCCAGTTGGAGACGGTCATCACGCTGTCTTATGTCGTCCTGCTCGGCGGCGTCGGCGCGCTGGTGTCATGGGAAAGCCTGCGCGCCGTTGCCATGTCGCACAAAGGCCCGGTCAAGCGCCGCCGCGCCGGCCGGCACGCCTGGTATGAAGGCCTGCCGCTGAAATGGCGGTTTCATCGGTCCGGCCTCTACATCAGCATCATCCCCGTCATCTTCATCGCCGCGCTGATCGGCTTCGCCGGCGCGGTGCTCGGCATCGGCGGCGGCTTCATTCTGGTGCCGGCGCTCATCTACATCTTTCGCGTTCCGGCGCAGATCGTCGTCGGCACCAGCCTGTTCCAGATCCTGTTCACCATGCTGGCGGCGACCGTGCTGCATGCCTCGACCAATCATTCGGTCGATCTGTTCCTGGCCTTGCTGCTGATGGTCGGCGGCGTCTTCGGCGCGCAATTCGGCGCCCGCGCCGGCGCGCAGATCCGCGGCGATTATTTTCGCGTGCTGCTGGGTCTGCTGATCCTGTCGGTTGCCGTGCGTTTCGCCACCGATGTCTTCACGACGCCCAAGGAACCCTTCTCGGCGACTCTGACGGAAACCGTGCGATGAGAGGCGTGCGTGGGCTCGCTCTTCTGCTTCTGGTCATAAGCCCGCTCGCCGCGCGCGCTGAAACGCTCGTCACCTCGCTGTCGCGCGAGAACGTTCTCATCCAATCGAATTTTGCCGGCGAACGTCTGTCCTTGTTCGGCGTCATCGATCGCGGCGGCGATGAGAGCGCGCGGCCGGGCACTTATGATGCGGTCGTCACCGTGCGCGGGCCGCGTGGCGCCGTCACGGTGCGCCGCAAAGAACTCTATGGGCCGATGTGGCTTAACCTCGACGAACGCCGCTATATCGCCATTCCAGCATTTCTCGAGGTCTTGTCGAACCGTTCATTGCAACTGATCGCTCAGGCGCCGCTGCGCGATGAACTGCGCATCGGCATTGATGCGCAGGTGCCGCAGCAGATTGCCTCGCGCTCTGATGATCCGCGCTTCCGCGAAGCGCTGCAGCGTCTGCGCAAAGGCCAGAAGCTGTTTCGCGAAAGTGCTGAGTCGGTGAAGTTCATTGCGCCGAATGTCTTTCAGGCGCAGATCGAGCTGCCGGGCACGGCGCCGCTGGGCAATTACGACATCGATGTCGCTGTCTTCTCCAATGGCGCCCTGGTGACGCGTGGCGCGGCCAATTTTCGCGTCGCCAAAACGGCGGTGGAACAGACAGTCGCAACATGGGCCGCCGAACACGGCGTGTGGTTCGGCGTCGGCACGGCGATTTTGGCTTTGCTCATTGGCTGGATCGCCAGCACGATCTTCCGGCGCGATTAATTAGAGCATCGCAAGCTGGCGCTAGGGTGTTGAGATTCACGTCAGACCGTGCCGAAAATGACGGTTCTCGAGAACCGGAGCGGAGCGTACGTTTGTACGTGAGCACCGGAAGCGCAGAGGACCGGCATTTGCAGGCCGGTATCACGTGAAGATCGACACCCTAGTCGGGCGCACAGGCGTGCTGGCCAATGCTGTAGACGCGGCGCAGGCCGAGCACATGAGCGGTCGGGCGGCGCTGCGGAAACAGTGGCGCGAAGGCGGCGTCGCGAATGTTCAAGCCGCCCGCATAAGCGCCGAACGCCGGCATGACGCAACGTGATCCGTCGCTGACGAAACAGCGGCGGCGCACGCTGCCCGATGGCGAGAACACGCGCGCGGCGGGATGCAAGTGTCCGGCGATTTCGCCTGGCGCTGCGCCGGGCAGGGGCTCGTGGCGCAAGGTCAGCGGCCCGACTGCAAGACTGTCGCGCGTTTCGCCGCCGATGCCCGGCGGCGGCGCCGGATCATGATTGCCGGCGATCCAGATCCACTCGCGCCCGCCTTGCAGGGCGGCGAGCGCTTCCCGGTCGGCATCGGTAATGCGTTCGCCGGCACGCATGTCGTGAAATGAATCGCCGAGCGCAACGACGACGCGTGGCGTGTGGCGCACGATCAGCGCCGCCAACCGCGCCAGGGTTGCGGCGGTATCATAGGGCGGCAGCAATTGCCGCCGCGCGGCAAAGGCAGAACCCTTTTCGAAATGCAGGTCGGCGACGACGAGCATGCGCTCATGGGCGTGGACGAACGCACCGGCAGGGTCGACATGCAGACGCACGCCGGCAATCGTGATCTCGGTCTCGTCGAGATCTCTGCCTTGAACGCCCGCCGCCATGCTCATTCGCCCCACGCTCATTCGCCCATCGCCTCGCGCACCAGATCCTCGGCCGCCTCGGCCAGAACATGCTCCTGCGCCTCGCCGTAAACCGGTTCGCGGCCGATTTCCAGCATGATCGGCACCGCGAGCGGCGAAATCCGATGCAGTCGCTTGTGAATGATTCGGCCTTTCACGCGCGCCAGCATATCCGCCAGGCGCGAAAGGTCGAGCAGGCCGGTCAGCGCGTCGTCGCGGGCCCCGCGCAGCAAGATATGGTCGGGCTGGTGCCGGCGCAGCACGTCATAGACGAGATCGGTCGAAATCGTCACCTGCCGGCCGGATTTTTCCTTGCCGGGATAGCGTCGCTCGATGAGGCCGGCGACGACGGCGCAATTGCGGAACGTGCGCTTCATCAGCGCCGATTCCTGCAGCCATTCTTCCAGGTCGTCGCCGAGCATGTCTTCGCCGAACAGGGCGTCGGCGCTGAGCTTGCCCGATGCGAGTTGGCCGCCGACATCGCCCAGCGACCAGACCGCGATGGCATAATCGTTGGCGACGAAACCCATCGGCTTCAGCCCCAGCCGCTCCATGCGCCGCGTCAACAGCATGCCGAGCGTCTGATGGGCGAGCCGCCCCTCGAACGGATAGACGACGATAAAATGCCGGTTGCCGCGCGGAAAGCTCTCGAGCAGGAGATCGCCCGCCGGCGGCAGCATGGAGAAATGCTGCTGCAGCCCCAGCCATTCGGCGACCTGTGCGGGCAGGCCGCTCCAGGCTTGCGGCGTCGACAGCAGTTGGCGCACGCGCTGCGCCAGCCAGGTCGAGAGCGGAAACTTGCCGCCCGCATAGGACGGCACTTTCGGCGCGTCGGAATTCGCCCGCGCCACCAGCGCCTCGTTCTCGACGATGCCCTGCAGCGACAGGATTTCGCCGCCGAACAGAAACGTATCGCCGGGACTGAGCGTCTCCAGAAAATACTCTTCGATCTGGCCGAGCACGCGCCCGCCGCGCGTCAACGGTCCCGTATAGGTCGTCTTGCTGGCGCCGCCGTCCTGTTGTCGTGTTTGCAGTTTCGCCGGATACCACAGATAGCCGCCCGACGATGCGGCCGGCTGCGGCGCTGCCACAGGTGCCACCCCTTTGCGGCCGCGTATGAGCCTGACTTTCAGCATGTCGGATTCGACGATCGTGCCGACATTCATGCGATAGGATTGCGCCATCTTCTGGTTGGCGACGCGCCACAACCCATCCTTGGCCCGCTTGATTTTGGCGAACCGGTCATAGCTCTTCAGCGCATAACCGCCGGTGGCGACGAAATCGAGCGCGTCGTCAAAGTCCTTGCGCGGCAGGCCTGAATAAGGTTCGGCGGAAGTCACTTCGCCATACAACGTGTCGGCATCGAACGGCGCGGCGCAGGCCATGCCCAGGATGTGCTGGCACAGCACGTCGAGACTGCCGGTACGCCGCGGCGGCGTATCCTGCTCGCCGGCCTTTGCCGCATCGATGGCGGCACGGCATTCGAGCACTTCGAAGCGGTTGGAAGGCACCAGCAGCGCGCGCGATGGTTCGTCGAGACGATGATTGGCACGGCCGATGCGCTGCGCGATACGGCTGGCGCCCTTCGGCGCGCCGACATTGATGACGAGATCGACATCGCCCCAGTCGATGCCGAGATCGAGCGTCGAGGTGCAGACGACAGCTTTCAGCCGGCCCTGCACCATGGCCTCCTCTACACGCCGGCGCTGTCCGGCATCGAGCGAGCCGTGATGCAGCGCGATCGACAGATTGTCTTCGTTGATCGTCCACAATTGCTGGAACACGGCTTCGGCCTGTGCCCGCGTGTTGACGAAGACCAGCGACATGCGCGCGCTTTTGATGGCCGCATAGATCTCCGCCATCGCATGGGCGCCGCCATGGCCCGACCACGGCAGCCGCTCGCGCGTGTCGAGCATTTGAATGTCCGCTGCTGCGCCAGCCGGCGTGGTGACGAGCGCGGACAGCGCTCCACCATGCGTTTGCGCCACCAGATAGCGGCGCAATTCGTCGGGATCGCGCACCGTGGCCGACAGCCCGACGCTGGTCATGCTAGGGGCGATATGGCGCAGTCGCGCCAGGCCTAGCGCCAGAAGGTCGCCGCGCTTCGAGGTGACGATGGAATGCAATTCGTCGAGCACCACGCGCCGCAAGGTGCTGAACAGATATTCGGCGTCTGCCGTCGCCAGCAGCAGCGCCAATTGCTCCGGCGTGGTCAGCAGGATATCGGGCGGATTGCGGCGCTGGCGCATGCGCTTCGACGCCGATGTGTCGCCGGTGCGCGTCTCGATCCGCACCGGCAGATGCATGTCGGCCACCGGCGCTTCGAGATTGCGCGCCACGTCGACGGCCAGCGCCTTCAGCGGCGAAATGTAGAGCGTGTGCAACCCGCTGCGGTTGCGCGGTGTCTGCAGGTCGACCAGGCTCGGCAGAAAGCCGGCCAGGGTCTTGCCGGCGCCAGTGGGGGCGATCAGCAGCGCGCTTTCGCCGCCGCGCGCCTTTTCCAGAAGCTCGAGCTGATGCTGCCGCGGCTGCCAGCCCCGGCTGGCGAACCAGTCGGCGAAGCGCGGCGGCAGGCTCGCGGCGGTCTTGCCGGCAACAGCCTTTCTGGGAGTGGTCTTTCGAGGGACAGCTTTGGGTTTGGTCACAGGGGCGCCGGTTTCGGACAATCCTGCCCGATCAAACAGCTAAATTAGGTCTTGATCAGCACACAAACCAGCCCCGGCACATCGAGTCCGGCGTCCTTGCGGCTCGAGACATCGTCGATGGAAGCGACCGCGAAGCCGGTTTCCGCCGCCAGCCGGCGCAGATAGGCCTGCGAATGGGCATAGCGCAGATCCTTTCCCACAACCCAGTCTTGATCCACTCCGGTCTGCACGCTGAAGGCAAACAGGCCGCCTGGGCCGATCACTCGGCCGGTCTCGCCGAAAACCTTGTCGAGATCGCCGAGGTAGATGAAAACGTCGGCGGCAATGACAAGATCAGCAGACTCGGTGGGCTCGCCGCGCAGAAACGCCGCCA
>JAQGJO010000457.1 GCA_028290595.1 Hyphomicrobiales bacterium
CGACCGAAGAAGTTGAAGTCGTTCACGTAGAGCGAGCCGAGATAGATCTGCAACGTGCCGAAAATGTCCGGCAGGTTGAGGCCGAGCAGTTTCGCCTTGTTGCGGTCGAGGTCGTAGTTAAATTGCGGCGTCGATGTCGAAAAGGCCGAGAACATCTGGCGACCATCGAGTTCCGGTTGTTTCCGGGCCTCGGCGATCACCGCTTGCGTCGCTTCGTTCAGCGCAATGGAACCACGGCCGGCGAGATCCTCGACCTGGAACTCGAAACCGCCCAGAGTGCCGAGACCCTGGATCGACGGCGGATCGAAGCTCAGCGCGATACCTTCGGGGATCTGCAGGAGCTTGCCACGGACACCGGCGACAATGTGCGATGCAGACTGTGCCGGCGGCCGCTCGCTCCACGGTTTGAGAATCGCGAAGACGACGGCGGAATTCGACTGCGCCGCATTGGTCAGAAAGTTAAGGCCACTGATGAAGCCGACGATATCGACACCCGGTTCCGCCGCTATGATGTCGCGGACCTTTTTGGTGGCGGCATCCGTGCGTTCCAGTGAAGCACCGTCAGGAAGCTGGACGATGGCGAAGAAATAGCCCTGATCTTCGACCGGCAGAAAGGTCGAAGCAATGCGCGTCGAGATCAGATAGGTCGCGCCGATGATCACCACGAACAGCGCAAGCAGCAGGATGCGCCAGCGAATGAGGATGTGGACCAGGTCGGAATAGGCATGTGAGAGCCAGGTGAAGCCATTGTTGAACCAGCGGAACAAGATGAAGTTCGAAGGCCCATCGTGTCGCAGGAAGGCGGCGCTCAGTGCCGGGCTGAGGGTAAGCGAGTTGAACGCCGAAATGCCGACCGAGATCGCCACGGTGAGGGCGAACTGGTTGTAGAGGGCGCCGGATACACCGGGAATGAAGGCGACCGGAATGAACACGGCCATCAGCACCGCGGTGGTGGCAATGATCGGACCCGTCACCTCAGACATCGCCTTGCGGGCCGCTGCAAGGGGCGGCAGGCCGGCCTCGAGCTGGCGTTCGACGTTCTCGACGACAACGATGGCGTCATCGACCACCAGGCCGATGGCCAGCACCATGCCGAGCAGACTGAGCATGTTGAGCGAAAAACCGAACGCATGCATGATCGCCAGAGTGGCGATGAGCGAGACGGGAATAGCGATGGTCGGGATGAGCGTCGTGCGCCAGCTTTGCAGAAAGACGAAGACGACGAGCACGACGAGAAGCAGCGCTTCGCCGAGGGTCACCAGAACGTCATGGATGGCGGCCGATACGAAGCGCGTCGTATCGTAATGCATGTTGTACTCGATCCCCTTGGGGAAACGGGCTTTCAACTCCTCCATTTTCTTTTCGACGCTCTGCTTCAACGCCAGCGAGTTCGAGCCAGGCGCCTGGAAAACGGCGAGAACGACGGTTGGCTTGTTGCCGAACATGGTCGTCGATGAATAAAGCAGGGAGCCGAGTTCGATGCGGGCGACGTCGCGCAGGCGCACGACCGAGCCGTTGGCGGCGTTGGCGCGTACGACGATATCGCCGAATTGGGCCGGATCGCTCAGACGACCAAGGGCATTGACCTGCATTTCGAAAGCCGTGCCGGCCGGGGCCGGCGTCTGGCCGATCTTGCCGGCCGCAACCTGCAGGTTCTGCTCGGCGACAGCCGCCTGGACATCGGTGGCGGTGATGCCGAGATTGGCGAGCTTGTCGGGATCAAGCCAGATGCGCATCGAATAGCGCCGCTCGCCGAAAATCTGCACGTCACCAACGCCCGGGAGACGTTTGATCGGGTCAACCAGCTGGAAAAAGGCATAGTTGCTGAGCTGCACAGGATCGATGGATTCGTCCGGCGAGGTCAGGTCGACGATGAGAACAAAGTTCGGGTTCTGTTTCTTGATCGTCACGCCAGCCTGGTTGACGATTGCCGGCAGCACGGCGGCGGCCTGTGAGACGCGGTTCTGCACGTCGACGGCGGCCGTATTAATATTGTAGCCGACCTTGAAGGTGATGGTGATCTGGGCGGAGCCGTCATTCGAGCTCGATGAAGACATATATTCCATGCCTTCGACGCCGTTGATCTGCTGTTCGAGCGGCGTCGTCACCGTATCGGCAACCACCTGGGCGCTGGCGCCCGGATAAATCGCGGCCACCACGACCTGCGGCGGCGAGATGTCGGGAAACTGCGCGACAGGCAGTGAGAAATAGGAAATCGCGCCGGCCATCATCATGATGATGGCGATTGCCGACGCGAAAATCGGGCGTTGAATGAAATATCCGACCATTGATTATTCCTGGATTATTCTTGTCCGCAGAACTGCGACCGCATGGTCGGTCCCGAAGTTAGTCGTTTTCGCCAGGCCGCACCCCAAGGCTTGGTCCGCTGGGTGCTAGCCGGCGGAGTTTTGGCCTGCTGGGCGCCGGGGCGCTGTCCGTCAGTCGGCGGAACGCCGCCGTGCGAACGGTCATGCTGTAGCTTTTCCGCCGCTGCGCGCCAGATAGCACGAGAATCGGTCGGATTGATATGATCAGCTCGCATGACGGCTTGAATGACGGAATCGTCGAGAAGTTCGTCGATACGTTCATTGATCCGTAGATCGGTGCGAGAGCTTCGCATCTGATTGTCCTCGTGGGCTGTTTGTGAGCATTTTGTAATTATTGGAGGTCTTGACGACCTGCCAGGCAGGGTGTTACCGGTAAGTAACTATGGTACAGATCGGTAACATTAGTCAAGGGACTACCCGGCAAGTTTTTTAAAAGGAGCGAGTGACCATCATGGAAACAGCCATTGCAGCCACGCGAAAACCCCGGGAGCGGATTATCGATGCGGCGTGCGATTTGTTTCGAAAGCATGGCATTCGCGGGGTCGGCGTCGACGCCATCGCCGAGGCAGCAGACACGAACAAGATGACGCTTTACCGGCATTTTGGCTCGAAGGACGATCTCGTCGTCGCCTGGTTGCGCGAGGTCGAGCAGGCCGGTGAAGCCGCGTGGAGGAATCTGCAGACGGCGCATCCCAATGACCCGATGGCGCGCATCTATGATTGGGTCGGCATGGCAGCCGAATGCGCCGTGGGAGATGGTCGCGGCTGCGACATGGCGAATACGGCCATCGAACTGACGGAGATGAACCATCCGGCGCGTCGCGTCATTCTGGAATTCAAAACACGCCATCGCGAACGCCTGGTGCAGCTTTGCCGCGATGCCGGCATTGTCGAGGGCGATCTGCTGGCCGACGCGCTTTATCTTCTGGTCGAGGGTGCAAGGGTCAGCCGCCAGAGCGTCGGCATCCTGGGGCCCAGCGCCCATTTCGTCATGGTCGCCGAAGCGGTGATCAAAGCATTCGCCAACAGCAATCCGGACGCAGCGGCGAAGGCTTGCCTGAACTCAATCGAGCCCGAGAAGCAGGCCTCAACCGCGAAACAGGGCTCACCGGAGAAACGGGGCTCACCGGAGAAACAGGTCTTGGGCGCTTAAGCGCCGTTATCTTTCTTTCATCGCCGCCACTTTGACGTATCTTGCCGCAAAGAGCAGGAGAAACGTTATGGGCCGTTTCGCCAGTTTTCGCGAATTCTATCCGTTCTATCTGTCCGAGCACGCCAATCGCATGTCGCGCCGCCTGCATTTCATCGGCAGTTGCGGTGTGCTCGTGCTGATCGCCGTCGCGATCGCGCGCGGCAATGCGTGGTGGTTGCTCGCAGCGCTTGTCTGCGGCTATGGCTTTGCCTGGATCGGTCACTTCTTCTTCGAGAAGAATCGTCCTGCAACGTTCACACATCCGATCTATTCGCTGATGGGCGATTGGACGATGTTCTGGCAGGTTCTCACCGGCCGGGTGAAATTGTAGGGCAAGGTTTATCGGTTTCATGGACACGCAGGTTTCGCACGAACTCTTCACCCATGTCCGCATCGTGCTCGGCATGGTCATCGGCCTCGGCATCACCCGCCTGCTGACAGGCGTTGCCGGCTTCATCCAGCACCCCGACCGGAACCGGCTTTCTCTGCTCCACATGCTGTGGGTTGTTTCGACACTGATCGAACTGGTTCTATTCTGGTGGTGGCAGTTTGGGCTGTCCCGCATCGGTTACTGGAATTTCAGCGTCTTCCTGTTCGTGATCAGCTACGCCGTGGTGCTGTATCTTCTCGCCGCCCTGCTGTTTCCAGACAACATTGCGGAATACGGCGGCTATGAGGATTTCTTCCTCAAGCGGCGGCGCTGGTTCTTCTCGCTGCTGGGCGCGACCTTCGTGTTGGATGTGATCGATACGCTGATCAAGGGGATGGATCATTTCAACGCTCTCAGCATGGATTACCTGGTTCAAGTGCCGATCGGTCTGGCGCTTTGCGTGATCGGCTGGAATTCGACGAAGCGGAACGTCCAGATTGCGCTCGCGCTCGTTCATCTGGCTTATCAGGCCTATTGGATCGTGCGGGTGTTTTACACGATGTATTGATGGTATAAATTAAGCCAATGCAGGAAGACCGGGGTGACGGCGCGAAAGCCTTGTCTATGAACCGGCTGCAGTTTTGAGGGGGAAGAAACGAAAATGCCATTCAGGATGTTGACGGTTATCGCGTCTCTGGCGCTCGCGATGGTTTGCTCGGGCGATGGCATCGCGCAGACCGCAGCCCCAAGCGGAGCACTCAAGCCAATCAAGGTCGCCTATCTCAGGAGCCTCAGTTTCAGCCCGCTGTTTGCTGCGATCGAGAAAAAATATTTCGCCGAGGAAGGCCTGGAGATCGAATTGCAGATCGTCCAGAGTTCGTCGGAAGTCGTGGCGTTTCTGGCCCGCGGCCAGGTCGATGTGGCATTCGGCAACGTGGCCGTGCCGTTCTTCAACGGCGTGCGCAATGGCTTCGACGTGCGGCTGCTGGCCGGTGTGTCCTATGCCGCGAGCGACGCCGCGCTGCCGTCTCCCAATCCGATCGTGATCGCCAAGACGCGCGAACAGGAGATCCGTTCGATGGCGGATCTAAGAGGGCGCAAGGTTGCGGTCAACACGCGCGGCGGTATCATCGAATATCAATTTGCCGCGGCCTTGAAGGCGGCCAAGCTCTCGATCAACGATGTCGAACTTGTCACGCTCGGCTTTCCCGACATGCTGACGGGGCTGATGAACGGCGTTGTCTATGCCGCGATCGTTCCTGAGCCGCTCGCCACATCGGCGATCGAGAAGGGTATGGTCGTCAGTCTCGTCGGCAATCCTGGGCCGGGCGCGATGTTGACTGTAGCAGCCATCGGCAAAAATCTCATGGCGCCTGAAGCCGGGCCGACCACAGAGGCGTTTCTGCGGGCGCTCAGGCGCGCAAGCGCCGAGCTTGCGTCCGGCCAGAGCACGATGTCGGAAGCTAATCTGGCGATCTGGGCCAAATACACCGACATTCCCGCCGCGGTCATCGCCAAGACCAGGCCCTATACGTTCGACAAGGATCTGGCCATCGATCTTAGCGATCTGGAGCGGCAGCAGACCTATCTGGTCGAGACAAAGCAGGTTCCAGGCGCACTGCCGCTTAATCAGCTCGTCGATGG
>JAQGJO010000477.1 GCA_028290595.1 Hyphomicrobiales bacterium
TGAAGGAGCGCGTTTAGTCCCGGAGCTTGTGCAATGTCCAATATTATTGGTTTCCCAGTGCAAAGGTGCGTCTTAAAAGACCAGGTTGCGATTGTTGGGAGCAGTGCAGAGATCCTGTTTTTCACCGGCGTTCGCTACGAACGCCCGCTCGAACCCAGCATCAAAGCCGCTGTTCAGGTCGGCATCAAACCCAGCCGGATGAACCGCTCCAACGCCGGCGTGCGCTCGCCACGCAAGCGCAAACAGCAAGCCTGAGTTTTCTGCCTGAGTTTTCTGCCTGCTTATCTCTTTTAATTCTTTTCGCCGGATTTCCCGGTTCAGCGGTTGCCTTCCGCCTCGCAACCGACCTGCGCAATGCGCGCCTTCGCTTCCGCCAGATTGCCGCGTTCCGGGCTGATGCTGCGGATGAGAACGAAGCCTTCCCGTGTCGGACCGACCAACCGCAATTCCTGCGGCAGTTCATCTTCCGGATCGAAAGCTTCCACTGCCTCCAGTTGATCCGGCGTCAGAACCAGCACATCCAGCCGGCCGCGCAACGCACCCTTGTCCGTCATTGAGTAGAACGTCGTCCCGAACCGGTTGTGGAACGAGAACAGCAGCAGTCCATCGCCGCTGAGCACGCCGCGCAGCCGCAGCGGCGCGACATTGAGATCGTAGCGGCAGACGCCGACGATCAGCGCGGGGTCTTCGAACGGCATCAACGTCTGGCCGGGCGCGCCTTGTGGCAGCACCGCCAGCTTGTTGAGCGGCGCCGCCGTTTCCAGCCGCGCGAAGGCATCCTTCGGTGCGAGATAAGGCATCGCCATGATCGATGTGATGTGGGTGATGCCGGCGATGATCGCAGCGCCCGCGATCCACGGCAGATTGCTGATCAGCGTTTCCCGCATGCTCATGCGCAGCGTCCCCGCTTGAGCTGCGGCATCGGCGTGATGCCGATGGACGAACTGGCGGAACTGAGCGGCGTATCGTAGAGCCGCAGCACCAGCACGAACTCCGGCGCATCCCCCAGCGGCAGCCAATTGCCAGCACGCGCCTGCCGCGACACCGTGATTTCGAATTTGCCGCGCATGTCGCGGACGATTTCCGCCGAGGTCAGGCCGAAATGGCCGGCGGCGTTCTGGATCAGCGCGCCACGCGGCGTCATCGCCGTGATCGTCCAATAGCGCGCCGGCGGGATCGGATCGGACAGGACATAATCGCAGCTCGGATTGAGCACTGCGCCGGTCTCGTCCGTCCGTGCCGTGAAACTTAAGCCCTCGGCCAGGCCGAGCGGCACTTCGCCGGTGCGGGCGATGACCGCGCGGGCATAAGGATCGGCATCGCGCGAACCGGTTTTTGGCCAGCCGGTCCAGGGGCCGGAACTGACCGCGCCGAAGCCATAGCCGCGCTCGACGGCGAACCACGTCGCCGTCAGTCCAAGTGCGACGCCGATGATGGCGGCCAGCAGGGTTTTCGCGAATGTGATCAAGACTTTTCCAGGTGCCTTGGTTTTACGGCCTGAATCGCCGCGCGAAGCAGCTCTCAACGATTGCCATGTCCTTGGGAACCCTGGCAAGAGCGCCGGCGGCCCGATAGAATTGCCAGGTACGTTTGCCCAGCACATTTACGAGCGACTTCAGCTAGAGATTTGGGCCACGAACGATATAAGATCGTCCAGCGAGATTTTGGGAGGAACAGAATGCTTCGTAGTCTGTCACGGTCGGTGGCGGCGCTTCTGGCGGGCGTTGGGATGCTTCTGGTGGGGGCGGTTTCGACCGCGAATGCCCAAAACGCGGCCGGCCTGGACGCGGCCGCCTTTTACAGAGGCAAAACGGTCAGATTCATCGTTGGCGTGGGTGTCGGCGGCGGCTTTGACGCCTATGCGCGCATGATCGCGCCCTATCTCAGCAAAGCTCTCGATGCCACGGTCATCGTCGAAAATCAGGTCGGGGCCGGTGGTCTGGTCGCGCTGAACCGCGTTTCCAATGCGCCGCCCGATGGCCTGCTGGTGCATATCGTCAACGGCACGCCGGCCGCGCTCGGCCAGCTCATCGATCAGCAGAATGTGCGCTACGATCTGACCAAACTGGAACATCTGGGCATTGTCAGCGCCTATCCCTGGATCTGGCTGTTGAGCAAGGATTCGCCGATCAAGACGGCGGACGATCTCTACAAGCCCGGTGTGCGCATTCGCTGGGGTGGTACCGGCCAGAGCGATGGTCCAGGCGATGGCGCTGCGATAACCTGCGAGGCGTTGAAGATCAATTGCCAGATCGTCATTGGCTACAAGGGCAGCGCCGAGATTGCGCTGGCCATAGAGCGGGGCGAACAGGACGCGCTCTATGTGTCTGATTCATCCGCCGCCCAGGTTCAGAAAGCAGGGCAGGCGCGGGCTTTCCTGTCCATGGGCCTGAAGCGTTCCGAGCTGTTGCCGGATGTTCCCACCGTGTTCGAGGCGTTGAAGCTTGATGACGACGCGCGCTGGTGGCTTGAGTTCCGCAATTCCATCAACGATCTCGGCCGCATCCTCGTGACCACGCCGGGCGTGCCGCCGGAGCGGCTTGCGTTCCTGCGTGCCGCAGTCAAGAAAGTGCTCACCGATCCAGCGCTGATCGCGGAAGGCGAAAAGACCCAGCGCTTTATCGGGTTCCAGGAACCTGAAGTCGCGCGCCAGCTTGCCGTCAAAGTGCTGGGCGGAGCGACACCGGAGCAACGTAAGCGCATCCATGACGTCGTGCTGCGCAATTAGTAAAGGCCGCGATTGCGCCCGGTTCTCGCCGGGCGCAAACTATCGGAAAATTGCCGGGGGGATTGCTGCATGTTGAAGACGGAAGCTGTGGTCCATTTCACTATTCCCGTGAAAGACCTCGACCGGTCCGAGGAATTCTATACGCAGATCCTCGGGCTCGAGAAACTCCGCCGCACCAATCATATGGTGTTCATGAACGCTCATGGCGCCAGCTTCGTGCTGACCTATTCGGACAAGCCGATCGATCCGAACGTCGGCGACAAGCATGAAATCCACACTGCATTCAAAGTCTCGCCGCAGGAATACGACCGCGCCAAGGCGTTCCTTGCCGACAAGGGCATTCGCATCTTCAAGGAAGAAGATCGCCGGTCCGGAACCTTTCAAGGCCGCAGTGCTTATTTTCACGATCCCGATCGCAATGTGATCGAGATCATCGATCTCCAGCGTGGACCGGTCGCCGAGCGCGACGACTGAAAATGCTCTGAAACGAAAAAATTGGGAGGGCCGATTGCATCGTATCATTGAAAGCGCCGCCGACTGGCGCGGCCCGGACATGCTTCATGCCGGCGACTGGATCTACGAGCTTTCGAAAGCCGATGTGGCGGAAATCGAGACTGCCCTGAAGGCCGCCAAGGCGATGGGCCTCTCGTTCGAAACGCTGACGCGGGAAAATTTTGTCCTGCCGAATTTTTCCAGGGTCATGGCCTATGCGCTCGACATGCTGGAGAACGGGCCCGGCATTTATCATCTGCGCGGTTTTCCCGCCGGGCGCTACGACAAGGACGATTTGCGCCTGATCTACTGGGGTCTCGGGCTCTATCTCGGCGCGGCGGTCTCGCAAAGCAAGATGGGCGATCTGCTCGGCGACGTGCGCGATTTCGGCGTCGATATCGCAAGCCCTGAAGGCCGCGGCTACAAGAGCCGCCAGCAGCTCTCATACCATTGCGATTCCTGCGACGTGGTCGGCCTGATGGTGCTGCGTGCCGCGAAGGAAGGCGGATTGAGCATCATCGCCAGTTCGCTCGCCGTGCGCAACGAGATCGCGCGCACCAGGCCCGATCTGCTCGACGTGCTGTACCAACCCTATCCTTGGAGCTGGAACACGCAGGAGCCGCCGGGCGAGAAGCCCTGGTATATGCAGCCGCTGTTCTCGCAAGTGGGTGATAAATTCTCCTGCCGCTATATCCGCATGCAGGTGCTTAACTCGCAGCGCTTCCCCGATGCACCGCGCCTCACCGACCAGCAGCGCGAAGCCATGGAGCTGATCGACAAGCTCGCCTCAAGCGACGAATTCCGCATGTTCCTGAAATTCGAACCGGGTGACGTGCAATTCCTCAACAATCACGTGGCGCTGCACTCGCGCACCGAATTCCATGACTATCCGGAAGAAGACCGCAAACGCCATCTGCTGCGCATGTGGCTGTCAGTGCCGAATTCCCGCGAGCTCGCGCCCGGCATGGGCGTCATCTATCGCGACCGCCGGGCGGGTGCGTTGCGCGGCGGATTTCCCTCACGCACGGGCCAGCATCTCTATCATACCGTGCATGCGCCGGCGAACGACTAAGAGTGCATGCGGCAAAATGCTCCCAGAAGCCCTCATCCTGAGAGCGTGAGAAAGATTCAAACGACGTTCGAGCAACTTG
>JAQGJO010000514.1 GCA_028290595.1 Hyphomicrobiales bacterium
GGGATTGTCGGCCCAGTTGCCCAGCGCCGTCCACGTCATCTGGATCTCGCCCGATACGAGGGCGGCAACTAGTTCGTTGGCGCCCTTGTAAGGTACTTCGACAATTTTGGTCTTCCAGCGATCCTCAAGATAATGTCGGAAGACATTGGCGCTGCTCGCCGGACCATAGGTGCCGAAATTCAACGTTCCCGGCTTGGAAACGGCAAGAGCACGCAACTCGTCGATGGTCTTCAGCCCCAGTTTGGGCGAAGCAACCAGCCCGCCGGTCAGCATGCCCAGGTTGATGATCGGGATAAAATCCTTCTCCGCATTATAGGGAAGCTTGTCGATCAGAAACGGATTGAACGTCACCGTCGAGGTCGTGAAGACGCACAGCGTGTAACCATCGGCCGTCGCGTGGCGGCAGGCTTCGGCCGCCGGAATGAAATTCGCGCCCGGCCGATTGTCCATGATCCAGGTCTGCCCCATCGCAGCCGAAGCGTCGGCGGCAATGCGCCGCGCGATCACATCGGTCAGCGATCCCGGTGGGACCGGCAAGATGACGCGGATGGGCCTGTTTGGATAGGGCTGCGCCAGAACCGGTGCCGATGCACAAATAAGAGCGAGCGCGAGTGCGCGGCCCAGGGTACGACCCAACATACATTCCTCCCGAACGTTTATTTGCGCCGAGCATCGCCCAAGTCGCGCGTTCTGGCCAGCGGCAAAATTTTTCCCGGTCTGGCGATGAGGCCGTCCCGCTGCTATGCTTGTATCAACGAAATAAAGTCAGGTGAGGAAACATGTCGGACGCGGGCCAGTTGATCGGAACATGGAAGCAATTGTCGGGTGTGGTCGAAGAAGTGGGCACGGGCGTTTCACGCTCCAACCTCTCGACCGCGCCCTCGGGCTTCATCACCTTTTCCGCCGACGGCCGCATCGTCAATCTGACGGTCGATTCAAGTCGCAAGAAGCCGCAATCCAATCCCCCGACCGCCGCCGAAGCTGAAGCCTTGTTCCGCAGCCTGATCGCCTATGCCGGCACCTATGAGGTGGACGGCAACAAGGTGACCTATCAGCTCGACGTGAGCTGGAACGAATTGTGGACCGGCACCGAGCAGGTGCGCTACTGGCGCATCGAGGGCGACAAGCTGCATGTCTCGACGCCGGAAATCGTCAATCCGCTGACCGGCAAGAAGAGCATCCATCGCCTGGTGTTTGAGAAGGTCGCTGCGGTGCGTGGAGGCTGATAGGTCACCCCTGCGGTTCGATCTTGGCGAGCCTGATGTAATCGGCCCAATCCTTGACTTCCTTATTGATCAGCGCCTGCGCTTCCTCGGCAGATAAAATGTAGGGATCGCTGGCAAAGGTATTGAGAAATTTCCTGGCATCCTCGCTGGCCGTGACCTGATTGAACCACTTGCTCAACTGCTCCGTCACCGCCTTCGGCGTTTTCGCCGGCACCATCGCCGCCCACCAGATATTCATACTCAAGCCGGGAATTCCGCCCTCAATCATGGTGGGCAGGTCGGGAGCCGCTTCAAGCCGTTGATCAGTGCTCACCCCGAGAATCCGCAACTTACCCTGCCGGTGCGCCGCGGCTGTAGACACCGGTTCAAGGATCCCGAAATCGACGGCGCCGCTGAGCATATCATTGTAGGCGTCTGTCGATGTTCGGTAATTGACGTCAACCGCCTGCAGCCCCGCAACTTCTTTATAGATAGCACCCACTACCACCGAAGTCGGTGTCGACGTGGCGTAGGTCGCCTTCTCTCCTTTGGCCTTCATAGCTGCGGTGAGTTCGGCAAGGGTCTTCCACGGTTTGTCGGCCCCAACAGCGAGCATGAAAGCCTGGCGATTGATGGTTGCGAAAACCTGAAATGCATTCACATTCTCAATTGGCGGCTTTTTGTACATAAGCGTGTTCGCCGCGAGACCAGGGCCGCCATGCATGAGAATTGTGTATCCATCCGGCCTGGAGCGCGCCGCATATTCAATGGCAATGTTCGCGCCGGCGCCTGGCCTGTTCTCCACGAGAACGGTGCGGCCAGACAGGATTCTCAGTTTATTGGCATAAAACCGGACAATGGCATCGGCCCCGCTGCCCGCCGGGAACCCGCAAATCAGGTGGATATCCTGCGTCGGGAATTGTTGGGCGTTGACACCGAGCGAGACGGGCACAACGGCTGCCACCACTATCAGGGCGCGCGCGACAAGGCGCTGCAGCCATATCGATATGGACTTCACGGTCTTCTCCCTCTGAGTTTCGTTCACCGTGCCAATTCTGAGGAAGCTGCGTCCGAATGTAATGGAGAGAGCTTCGTGCCACGCACGGTGATCCGGTGCATCAGCCGGCGGTGACCGTGATAGTCGTTTGCCGCGTAATGCCAGACCGCTCGATTGTCCCAGAAGGCCACAGACCCAGGCGCCCAACGGAACCGGCATGTAAGCTCCGGCCGCGTCGATCGGCGATAGAGATAGTCCAGCAACGGCCGACTCTCTTCGGCGCTCCACCCCTCGAAGCGAAGCGTGAAGATCGGATTCACGTAAAGCGCCGGCTTCCCGCTCATGGGATGTTTGACCACAACCGGATGCGAGACTTCTCCCTCGGCCAGCTCGACGTTGCGATGGACGATCTTGCCCTCGCGGTTTTGGCTGGCTAAGCCGTTCGGGCCGAAGACATGTGCCGCCGAATGGATCGCGCGCAGCCCTGCCAATGTCTGCTTGAGACCACTCGAAAGCGTCTCATAAGCTGCATACATATTGGCGAACAAGGTGTCCCCGCCTTCATCTGGGAGCTGGCGGGCAACGAGGATCGAGCCCATGGCCGGGGCCTCATCGTAACTATGGTCGGCATGCCAGTCGCCACCGATATTTGCTTTATCGAATTCGCCTTTGTCGACGATCGCGATCTCCCGATACCCCTCGATGGACCTGAAGAACCGATTGATGTCGATTGGCCCCCAGCGATTGGCAAATGCGATATGTTGTTCGGGAGTCAGGTTCTGGTCGCGAAAGAAAACAACGCCATGCTCGTGAAATGCGTCACGGATGACCTCCCATTGCGAGTTGCCTATCGGGCCGGCAAGATCGACACCGAGCACTTCGGCGCCGCAGCCGCCGGTCATACGACGCACATGGATCGCTTGGCTGGACATGGTTTCCTCCCTATGCTTAGGGTTTGAACCGTGACAGAACGAATGCGCGGCACAAAACACATTTAACCGACGACCCTGTTCGGATTTTCCGATGAGAGAGCCCCGTTTTTCCCTGCGCCAGCTCGCATATTTCATCTGCGTAGCGGAACAGGGAACCGTGGCAGGCGCCGCCGGCGTGCTGCGCATTTCGGCTTCGGCGGTATCTGACGCTATCCGCGATCTGGAACTGGAGCTTGGCTCCCCATTGCTGCTGCGTCGCAAAGGACAGCGCGCCGCATTAACGCCGACTGGCGCTGAGATGCTTCCTCAAGCACGCGCTCTGCTCGCTGCCGCATCGGACCTGCGATCAAATCTACACGGTACCGGCGACGCGATTTCCGGCCATCTGATCGTCGGATGCATGTCGACACTCGCACCCTTTCTGCTGCCGCGCCTCATGAGCGAATACCAGCGCTTGCATCCGGGTGTTGATCTGGATTTTGTCGAGGGCTCCCAAATCGAGGTTCAGGAGCATTTGTATGACGGGCGCTGCGAGGTTGCGATCCTCTATGATGATGGCAACCTCGCATCACGGTTTACACGCGAGAAACTCTACGACGTCATTCCAAGGATCATCCTTAGCGCCGGTCATCGACTGGCCAAAAGCCCGACCATCCGGTTGCAGGACCTGGCCGATGAGCCGTTCATCATGACCAATGTCCTTCCCAGCCGCGAATTCACCAAGGTGATCTTTCAACGCACGGGCATCACACCCAAGGTCCGTCATGCGACGGGCAACTTCGAACTGGCGCGGGCGATGGTTGCCCGCGGCTGCGGGTATTCGATCATGGTCCAGACGCCGGAGAGCGAATTCAGTTATGAAGGGCTCCCGCTCGTCGCGCGGCCGATCGCCGATCTTGATTTCAGCATCGCTGTGACGCTTTGCCGGTGGACGAATATAAAGCCAGGCCGCCAGCTACAGGCCTTTGCCGATATTTGTCATCAGATGTTCGACGCGGGCGGCCCAGGGGCTCGACCCGCGTCGATAGATTCACCTACTGCATAATCGTGATGCGCGTAATCACCGGCCCGTCGGCGCCACGCACGCCCTGGGCGCGGATTTGCACGCCGATCGTCAAGGCGCTTTTATCGGCTGCATCGATGCGCGTGACCGGAACGCCGGGATCAAGCATGAGCTCGGATTCACCGCCGGCAAATTTGACCTTAATGTTATTGCTGCCGCTGACAACCGCTGCGCCGGTCACCGTTGCATTGGTCATCGTCTGGCCGCGGGCATCGTTCATTGGGCGTTGGCCTTCACCAAGGCCGCGCAAGGCTTCGGGAAAGATGCGCAATTCCGTCGAATGCAGCTTGCCGTCTTCATGCGGCACAGCAGCGGAAGCGACGAAATCGTTCGGCTTGATGTCGGTGAGCGAGGCAGGCTTGTTCTGCAGGATCACCAGTTTCGGCGCCAATGCATAGGACTCGACCGCACCGCTATCGATTGTGATGGCCAGCGACGTGTCGTCGATCCTGCTCAATGTGCCCGAAATATTGATCGCATTGCTGCCTTGCGCCAGCACCGGGCTGATAGTGAGAGCCGTCAGCGCCCCAAGGAACACCGAAACAAACATAGATTTGGTCGTCATGGATCATGCCTTCTCATCATTTGATCGCGCCATCTGTCGCGAAGCCCTCCGCCCATGCGCGGCACCTTATGGGACCATAGCGATCATGGCTCCTCAAACCGACGTGATCGGATTTCTGTCCCCAAAATGGCCTCCCTTGCCCCCGCCGCTCTTTCCCGCTAGCATTTGGCCAGCCAGGGGTGCTGCCGGATTGTCCGGCGGCTGAGATCACACCCTTAGAACCTGATCTGGTTTGCACCAGCGGAGGGACGGCGGCAGTCAAGGGTCAATCGACTCGCGGCTCCACATATCCTCCTCGGGATTCGAAAAGCTCGACGATACGCGTTCGATCCAGCGCGTGAGGAGGAACGCTATGAATATTCAGCCCAAACCCGGCTCGCTCATCCCCGAGACCGTCACCACCGGCCCGCTGACCGGATCGAAGAAAGTCTATTACACGCCGCCCAGCCATCCCGACGTCCAGGTGCCGTTCCGCGAAATCGACATCACCGATCCGAATGAGGAAAATCTGCGGGTCTACGACTCATCTGGCCCCTATACCGAAACCGACATCGGCGTCGATCTTTCCAAAGGCCTGAAGAAAATCCGCAAGCCCTGGCTCGATCGCCGCGGGTTCGCGCCCTATGACGGACGCCTCGTCAAGGAAGAAGACAATGGCGGCGTCGCCGAGGACAAGCTGGTTCCGGCCTGCCCCGCCAACACGCAGCCGCTGTCCGGCGAAGCCGCGAAATACGTCACCCAGTATGAATTCGCCCGCGCCGGCCTCATCACTGAGGAAATGATTTATGTCGCGCACCGCGAGAATCTCGGCCGCGAGAAAATGCTTGGTTGCGCCCTCGAAAAGATCGCCGACGGCGAGAGCTTCGGCGCCGACATCCCCGCTTTCGTGACGCCGGAATTCGTGCGCGATGAGATCGCCCGCGGCCGCGCCATCATTCCAGCCAACATCAATCACCAGGAACTCGAGCCGATGATCATCGGCCGCAATTTTCTGGTGAAGGTCAATTCCAACATCGGCAATTCGGCTGTCACCTCCTCGGTCGCCGAGGAAGTCGAGAAAATGGTCTGGTCGATCCGCTGGGGCGCGGACACCGTGATGGACCTTTCGACCGGCCGCAACATCCACAACATCCGCGATTGGATCATCCGCAATTCGCCTGTTCCGATCGGCACCGTGCCGATCTACCAGGCGCTGGAAAAGGTCGGCGGCGATCCGCTGAAGCTCGACTGGGAAGTGTTCAAGGATACGCTCATCGAGCAGGCCGAACAGGGCGTCGACTATTTCACCATCCACGCCGGCGTCCGTCTCAAATATGTGCCGCTCACCGCCAAGCGGGTCACCGGCATCGTCTCGCGCGGTGGCTCGATCATGGCGCGCTGGTGCCTTGCCGGCCATCGTGAGAGCTTCCTCTATGAGCGCTTCGACGAAATCTGCGACATCATGCGCAAATACGATGTGTCGTTCTCGCTCGGTGACGGACTGCGCCCCGGCTCGATCGCCGACGCCAATGATGCCGCCCAGTTCGGCGAGTTGGAGACGCTCGGCGAACTCACCAAGGTTGCCTGGGAGAAGGGCTGCCAGGTGATGATCGAAGGCCCCGGCCACGTGCCGATGCACAAGATCAAGATCAACATGGAAAAGCAGTTGAAGGAATGCCACGAGACCCCCTTCTACACGCTTGGACCGTTAACGACCGACATCGCGCCGGGTTACGATCACATCACGTCCGGCATCGGCGCGGCGATGATCGGCTGGTTCGGCACGGCAATGCTCTGCTATGTCACGCCGAAGGAACATCTCGGCCTGCCCAATCGCGATGACGTGAAGACCGGCGTCATCACCTATCGCATCGCAGCCCACGCCGCCGATCTCGCCAAGGGGCATCCCGCGGCGCAGTTGCGCGATGATGCCATGAGCCGGGCGCGCTTCTCGTTCCGCTGGGACGACCAGTTCAACATCGGGCTCGATCCGGATACGGCACGCGCCTATCACGATGAAACCTTGCCGAAGGATGCGCATAAAGTGGCGCATTTCTGCTCCATGTGCGGCCCGAAATTCTGTTCGATGAAAATCACGCAGGATCTGCGGGTCGAGGCCGCGGCCATGCTCGAAAACGAGAAGGCGATCCTCGATGGCATGGCTGAGAAGAGCAAGGAATTCCTCGATCAGGGCGGCCAGCTCTACGTCAAGCAATAGACCTTGAACCAGCCCGTTCGCGCCTCGCGTGCGAACGGGTTTTGTCGGCTACGGCATCATCTGAATGCCCGCAGCCTGCGAATGCGCGCGGAACAGCGCAGATCTATTTCCAGGGGAAATGATGACAAAGCTTCGCTCAACCCGCCGCATGTTTCTGGCGAGTTCAGTTACGGTTGGGGCACTGGCTGCCCCGCATGTGGCGCGCGCCCAGGCGCCGATTATCTGGCGCATGGCGACATCGTGGACGAAGGCGCTGCCCGGCCCCGGCGTTTCCGCCGACCGACTTGCCGATCGCATCAACACCATGAGCGGCGGCCGCATGCGCGTCGATGTCTTCCCCGCCGGCGCCATTGTTCCGGCCTTCGGTGTGCTCGACGGCGTCTCATCGGGCGCCGTGGAAATGGGTCATACCGCCTCGTTCTTCTGGGATGGCGCGTTGCCGGGCGCGGCCTTCTTCACGACGGCGCCTTTCGGCCTTGGCCCCCTCGCCCATCAGACCTGGATCGAGCATCGCGGCGGCCAGCAGCTCTGGGATGAATTATACAAACCGCGCGGCGTGCGCGGCCTGCTCGCCGGCAACACCGGCCCCTCCATGGGCGGCTGGTTCCGCAAGCCGATCGAAAGCGTCAAGGACATTGCCGGCCTGCGCATTCGCGTCTCCGGCATAGGCGGCGAGGTCTATGCAGCCATGGGCGCGACGCCGCAGAACATTCCGCCGGGCGATATCTATTCGTCGCTGGAGAAAGGCGCCATCGACGCGGTCGAGATTCTCGCGCCCGTGAACGATCTGCCGCTCGGCCTGCACCGCATCGCGCCTTATTATTATATGCCCGGCTTCAACAAGCCCAACGGCGCCGCCGAGGCGCTGATCTCGCTCGCGGCCTTCGCGAAACTGCCGACCGATCTGCAGCGCATCATCGAGAATGCCTGCGCCGCCGAACATTCCGCCGGCCTCGCGGAAGCCGAACAGATGAACGCCAAGGCCATCGTCGAGCTGGCATCGCTGGGCGCCAAGATCACGCCATTTCCTACCGACTTTGTGAAGGAAGCCCGCGAAAAGGCCGCCTCCGTGATCGAGAACAAAAGCAAGGCCGGGCCAGTCGCCGCAAAAATCGTTGCGTCGTATCGCGAGGCGCTTGGTGCTGGCGGAGCCTGGTCGCGGGTCGAAGCCTATATGGAACAGGCTTTGCGGGCCCAATAAAAACGCCGGCCTTGCGGCCGGCGTTTATTGTTTTCGATCAGAACTTATACGTCGCCGAAATCGTCGCCAGTCGGCCCGGCGAGATATAGGTGAACGGTGTGTTGCTGCGGTAGAAACCTTCGTACAAATTCTTGTCGAAGATGTTGTAGACCGCGACCTTCACAGCAAAGTCCTTGGTGATATGCGCTTCCGCGAAGGCGTCGAAACGCCAGCCCGGCGGCAGAACGTTGCCCGTGGTCGCAGCCAGCGTGCCACCATAGACCTTCGAGATGTAGGTCGCTGAACCGCCGATCTCGAAAATCTGGTTGATCCTGTATTTCGACATCAGGTTGAACGACTGATGCGCGATATTGGCGAGTTGCTTGCCCTGGTTGACCACAAGCGCCGATTGAGTGACCTTGGATTCCATCAAGACCAGGCCGCTGTAGAT
>JAQGJO010000522.1 GCA_028290595.1 Hyphomicrobiales bacterium
TTATATTTGATGCGCGGATGATCCTGCGGATCTTTCGAGCGCAACAGCACTTCGCCGCGGCTCTTCTGGCGCATCAGCGCCGGCCTGATCGCAAAGGCGTCTTCGAACGGCGGCTTGATTCCCGGAAACCAGATATAGGGCGCGGCGGTGGTGCCGCGAAAGATGAATTCGATATCCGGATATTCCAGGCCGCTCTCGGTCTTGATGAAGGCGAACAGATTGCCTGGCACAGAGGTGCCGGGGCCGGTTCCGAACAGATACGCTTGCATCATCGCCAGGCTGATCCTGTCGGCGCGCATCAGCGCGTGGAACGGGCCCGGGCTGTTGCGCGACCAGGAGAACCACGCGGCCAAATGATCCTGCAGATTGGTGCCGACCGGCAGATCTATCAGCGGCTCGATGCCGATCTCGCGCAAATGCGCGGCGGGGCCGACGCCCGACAGCATGAGAAGCTGCGGCGCGTTGAACGCACCGGAACTGACGATCACTTCCTTGTTGGCCTGAACCCGGTGGGTCTCCCCGCCCTGGCTATATTCGACGCCGGTGGCGCGGGTGCCGTCAAACAGGATTTTTGTCGCCAGCGCCTTCACTTCGAGCGTCAGGTTGGGGCGCCCTAACGAGGGATGCAGATGCGCGGTGGCGGCGGAATGGCGTTTTCCGTTCTTGATGGTGAATTTAATCTTGCAGAAGCCATCGGTCGTCTCGCCGTTGAAATCGACGTTCTTGGGAAAGCCGGTCGCCTTGCCGGCTTCGACCCAGGCGTCGAACAACGGGTCTTTCGCCCTGCCCCACTGCGTGTTGACGGGCCCCGAGCCGCCGCGCCATTTGTTCTCGCCACCCTCCCAGGTTTCGCTGCGCTTGAAATAAGGCAGGACCTCCTTGTAGGACCAGCCGGTGGCGCCTTCGTCGCGCGCCCAGCGGTCGTAATCGCCGCGGTCGCCGCGCGTATAGGCCATGACATTGATGGAATGCGAGCCGCCAAGCACTTTGCCGCGCATGCCTTCGATCGGCCGGTTGTGCAGGGCGGGCTCAGGCTCGGTGTGATAGCCCCAGTCATGCAGGCGATATTGGTGCATCTTGCCGAGGCCAAGGGGGATGTGGATCAGGGGGTCGATGTCACGGCCGCCGGCCTCCAGAAGGAGGACGCTGTTGCCGCCATCGGCACTGAGGCGATTGGCCAGAACGCAACCGGCCGTGCCTGCGCCAATGATGATGTAATCATATCCCCGGCTCGCGGCCATCATTCCCCCCTGGGCAAACCTCGTTTCGACGGCTCCGACAGTATGGGAATTTCACCGTTAAGCCAATAAAATCCGAGGTCTTCAGGCACCTCTATTAACTTTTGAAAGCTAGCGTCACGGCGTTTGCAGCCCCTGAAAACCGTCCTGAATTGTCCTGGAAATGTCTCACGATGGCACAGCCTAGCAGCCTGTATATCGCGCTTATCCTGTTCACGGTGACGACGAATGCCGCCGCGCAGATCATGCTCAAAAAGGGCATGAGCCAGCTTGGCGCCTTGAACCTTGCCAGCAACGGCCTTATCGGCACGGCGTTTTCCGTCATTTTCAACCCGTGGGTCTTCCTCGGCCTGTGCACCTTCGTCGTCAGCATGGCGTCGCATCTCACCGTGCTGTCGCGGGTGCAATTAAGCTTCGCCTATCCGTTTCTCAGCCTCGCCTATGTCATCGTAACGGCCTGGGCCTATTTCGCTTTCGGCGAGGATGTCGGGGCGCTGCGGATCGCCGGCGTGGCGCTGATCTGTTTCGGTACACTTCTCATCTCGATGAGCTGAGCACGTTTCTTGCGAACTCGCGGCAACCATGCGGGACACGATCAAAATGAAACATATCATCATCGGCGGTGACGGCTTCGTCGGCCAGCAACTGGCCTCCGACCTGGTCGCCAAGGGCGAGCAGGTTATCGTCGCCGACATCGTCCAGCGGCCGGCGCCGCACTATCAACACGTGGAATTCGTCCGGATCGACGTGACTGAGCGGGCGAGCCTCGATGCGCTCAAGGTGACGCAAGAGGATGTCGTTTACAATCTGTCGGCGAAAATGCTGAGCCCGATCATGCCGCGCGCCAAGCGCCATGATTTCTTCTGGCCGGTGAATTACAACGGCGTCGAGAATATCCTCGACTGGATGACGAAATCCGGCGCGACGCGCCTGGTGCATTTCACCACCGACATGATCTACGGCCATACGCACCAGGTGCCGACGGCCGAAGACGCGCCGGCCAATCCGCTCGGCGAATATGGCCAGTCGAAACTCGAGACCGAATGGCTGTGCGACGAGTGGCGCAAGCGCGGCATCAACATCACCATCTTCCGTCCGCGCCTGATCATCGGGCCGGGCCGTCTCGGCATTCTCGAAAAGCTGTTCAAGCTCATCGATTACAATCTGCCGGTGCCGATGATCGGCTCGGGCCATAATCCCTATCAGTTCATCTCGGTGTTTGATTGCGCCTCCGCGTGCGTTGCCGCTTGGCAGGCTGGCTTTCCCAACAAGGCCTATAATCTTGGCTCCGACGATCCGCCGCCGGTGCGCACCCTGCTGAAAGACCTCATCACTGAAGCCGGCAGCCGCTCCTTCGTGCTGCCGACGCCGGCGCCGCTGGTCAAACTCACGCTCACCGCGCTCGATCTCATCAACATGCCGTTGATGGACCCGGAGCAATATCTCATTGCCGACGAAGTCTGCATTCTTGATACGAGTGCGGCCAAGGCCGATCTCGGCTGGCATCCGCGCTTCCGCGACGAAGACATGCTGAAAGCCGCCTATCGCGAATATCGCGCCGGCCTCGCCAATCCTTCCAAATCGGTGAAGGCCTCGCCTTCCATCGCCAGCCATTGAGGACCATCAGATGACGATGACTGATACGATCGACGAAGCTCCGACACGACCGGCCCTGCTGTCGGTCTCCGATGCCAAGAAGCTCGATCTCGGCGAAGTGCGCAAGCTCACCATGGCGCATCTCAATCCGGGCCAGTTGCATTTCATGCGGCTGCTCGGCTTCGACCGCGTGCTGATCGACCGCGCCGAAGGCATGCATTACATTGATAGCAACGGTCGCAAGATTCTCGATTTTTTCGGCGGCTTCGGTTCGGTCGGCTTCGGCCACAACCATCCGCGCATCATCGAGGCGCGCAAGAAATTCCAGGACGAGCAGCGCCAGGAAATCTGCATGGCGTTCATGTCGCAATATGCGAGCGCGCTGGCCTATAACCTCGCCGCCATCGCGCCGGGCGATCTCGACATGGTGTTCCTCGGTTCGTCCGGATCGGAGGCCATGGAAGCGGCATTGAAGATCGCCGAGCAGGCGCAGGGGCCGGAGCGCTCGACCATCGTCTATGCGGAGAATTCATTTCACGGCAAGACAAAGGGCGTGCTCGCCGTCACCGACGGCGCGCTTTACCGCTCTCAGTTCAAGCTGACGAACAATACCCGCCGCGTGCCCTTCGGCGATATCGAGGCTTTGCGCAAGGCATTCACCGAGGACCGCAGCATCGGCATTCTGGTGCTGGAAACCATCCAGGGCGGCGCCGGCATCGTTGAAGCGCCGACCTCTTACTGGCGCGCCGTGCGCAAGCTTTGCGACGAATTCGGCGTGATCTGGATCGCTGACGAAGTGCAATGCGGCATGGGCCGCTCGGGCCG
>JAQGJO010000524.1 GCA_028290595.1 Hyphomicrobiales bacterium
GAGGCCGACCAGCTTCTCCAGCCAGTGGATGTCGTAGTCGCCGTCGATGAATTCCTGCTGGCGGATGATGCGCTGCTGCAGCGGGATCGTGGTCTCGATGCCGCTGATCACGAACTCCTCGAGCGAACGGCGCAGCCGCATCAGGCACTCGTTGCGGCTGGGACCGCTCACGATCAGCTTGGCGATCATCGAATCGTAGTAGGGCGGGATCGAATAGCCGGCATAGAGGCCGGAATCGACGCGCACGCCGAGGCCGCCCGGCGGATGATAATAGCTGATCTTGCCGGGCGAGGGCCGGAACGTGGCGTGATGCTCGGCATTGACGCGGCATTCGATGGCGTGGCCGAAGATGCGCACGTCTTCCTGGCGGATCGTCAGCGGCGATCCGGCGGCAATCTTGATCTGCTCGTTGACGAGATCGATGCCGGTGATCATTTCGGTCACCGGATGCTCGACCTGAATGCGCGTATTCATTTCGATGAAATAGAAATTGCCGTCCTCATAGAGGAACTCGATCGTGCCAACGCCGAGATATTGCATCTCGCGCATGGCCTTGGCGACGATCTCGCCGATGCTCTCGCGTTCGGATGCGTTGAGAGCGGGCGAGGGGCCTTCCTCCCATACTTTCTGATGGCGGCGTTGCAGCGAGCAGTCGCGTTCGCCCAGATGAATTGCATTGCCCTTGCCGTCGCCGAGCACCTGAATCTCGATGTGGCGCGGCGTCTCCAGATATTTCTCGAGATAGACAGAGTCGTCGCCGAACGCCGCCTTGGCTTCGGTGCGGGCTGTCGCCAGCGCGTCCGACAGATCGTCCGCCGTGCGCGCGACCTTCATGCCGCGGCCACCGCCGCCGGACGCCGCCTTGACGAGCACAGGAAAGCCGATGTCGTTGGCGACGCGCATGGCTTCGACATCGTCGGTGATGCCACCGTCGGAGCCCGGCACGCAGGGAATGCCGAGACGGCGCGCCGTCTTCTTTGCTTCGATCTTGTCGCCCATGGTGCGGATATGTTCGGCCTTGGGGCCGATGAAGGTGACGCCGTGGTCGGCGCAGATGTCGGCGAACTTGGCATTTTCCGACAGAAAGCCGTAGCCCGGATGCAGGGCGTCGGCGCCGGTGATCTCACAGGCAGCCAGCAGGGCCGGAATGTTCAGATAGCTCTCGCGCGCCGACGGTGGACCGATGCAGACCGATTCATCCGCCAGCTTGACGTGCATGGCTTCGGCGTCGGCGGTCGAATGAACGGCGACGGTGGCGATGCCGAGTTCCTTCGCTGCCCGCAGAATGCGGAGGGCGATTTCACCGCGGTTGGCAATGAGGATCTTGTCGAACATCGGCGCGCTTTGCTCCGTCATTCGATCACGAGGAGCGGCGCGCCATATTCTACCGGTGAGCCATCATCGACGAACAGCGCCGTGATGGTGCCCGCGCGCGGCGCGACGATCTCATTGAACGTCTTCATTGCTTCGACGAGCAGGATTTTCTCGCCGGCTTTGACGACGCTGCCGATTTCGACGAACGGCTTCGAGTCCGGGCTCGGGCGGCGATAGGCGGTGCCGACCATCGGCGATTTGACGGTGCCGGGATGATCGGCGGCCGGTTCCACGGCAACCGAAGCAACAGCCACCGGCGGCGGGGCGACGACGCTTTGAGGTGCAGGCGCACCATAAGAGACTTGCGTGGTCATCTGGCGCGACACGCGCACGCGGATGCCGGCCTGTTCGACTTCGATCTCGGACAGATCGAGCTTTCCCAGAATCGCACCCAGTTCCTCGACCAGCGCCGTGTTGAACACGGGCTTGTCGTCTTCAGGCTTATTGGTCATTCGCGATCTACTCTTCTTTTTGTCTCGACAAGTTCTGTCTCGACATGGCTATCAGCGCGTAAAGCGCCAGCTCGTAGGACAGGGGGCCGAAGCCCAGAATGACACCCTTCGCGACCGGAGCTATCAGCGAACGGTGGCGGAAATGCTCCCGCGCGTGAACATTGGACAGATGCACTTCGATGACGCTGGCTTGCGCGCCGACAATGGCGTCGCGCAGCGCGATCGACGTATGCGTATAGGCGCCAGCGTTCAGAATGACGCCGGCGCCGGCGGCTCCCGCCTGGTGGATCCATTCGACGAGGTCGCCCTCATGATTGGACTGGCGGAAGACGAAATCGATTCCTGCATCCTGCGCCTTGGCTGCAAGATGCTGTTCAATATCTACGAGCGTCTCGTGGCCATAGATCACCGGCTCCCGCTTTCCCAGCAGGTTGAGGTTCGGCCCGTTGAGAACATGAACAGCAAGGAGCGGGGACTGCATTGGCGATAAGGGCTCAAGAGAAAGCGGCGCGGGCGAAGCTTGCCCATCGGGACGCCCTCATAGCCCGGTTGGCCCGTCGAGGAAAGAGCAAGGCCGTCCTGCTGGCATTTTCCCATCGAAAACGGCAGGTTCGACGCGGATTTGCAGAGTTAACGGGGCGTGAGAACAAAAGAGAACAAAAAAGAACAAACCATGAAAATTTTGCGTGCAATCGGGCAGGCGCTGCGGCATGATCGATGGGACCTGACATTCTGTCGGGCAGGCTGGGGAGTTCAGCATGTCGAAAGCATCGATTTATCTGCCTGTTTTTGCCTTTGTCGCAGGCGTGGCGAGCGCGAGTTTTGCCAAGGACGTAGCCGTACAGCGCACAACCGCGCCCGGTCAGCCGGTCGAGGTCTGGAGCCATTCGTCGACCCGGGCCGATTGCGCCACCAAGGCGCCGGTCGTGTCGGTCATTCAGCAGCCGGCCAACGGAACCGTCGCCGTGTCCGAAGGGCCGCGGCAATTGACGGGGAATAAGGGCGATTTTGCCAAGTGCAATGGCCAGACCGGCTATGGCGCGAAGATCGTCTATCAGCCGAAAGCCGGCTACAGCGGCCAGGACGGGCTGCGCTATAGCGTCCGCTACGAGTCAGGCACTGAGATGGTGGTCATCGCCCAGGTGAGGGTCGGCGCCGCGCCGCCGCGTAGCGAAGAGGGCTGGCACCGGGCGCAGGCCTCTGCTCAGGCGGCCTCAACCGTGGCGACCGTCGGCCAATAGACCGGCGGTCGGATCAGGCGATCAAATGCAGGTGGTCTTGCCGCATTTGCGCAGGTTGTCGATCTTGCCCTGCAGTTGCTCGGCGCCGACGGCGCCGACAACGATCTCATCGCCGACCACATAGGACGGCGTGCCGTTCATACCGAGCGTGTCGGCGATTTTCATCACCTCGGCGAGGCCGCTGCGCACGTCGTCGCTTTTCATGTCGGCCTGCAGTTTGTCCATGTCGGCGCCGGTTTCCTGGGCCATCGAAAGCGCCTGGGCGCGTCCGGTCTGGCCGCGAGAGGCCAGCAGCTTCTGGTGGAAGTCCCAGTATTTCTGGCCGTCGAACTGCTTATGCAGGGCGAGCGCCACCTGGGCCGCTTCGACCGAGCCCGGTCCCAGAACCGGGAATTCCTTGAGCACGACGCGGACGTCGGAATTGCTCTTCATGATGGTCGCCAGATCCTCGACCGCATGTTTGCAGTAGCCGCAGTTGTAGTCGAAGAATTCGACGAGCTGGATCTTGCCGTCCGGATTGCCGAGCACGGTCTGGAACTTGGAACTGAAAATCTGCGGGCTGAGCTCGGCCACCGCCTGCTGCTTCTTGGATTCTTCCTCAGCCTTTGAGGCGCGCTCCATTTCCTCAAGCGCCAAGCGCACGACCGCCGGATTGTTGAGGAGGTAATCCTTGATGATGGCTTCGACCTGGCCGCGCTCCGGCGGCATCATGCTGCCGCGCACCAGCATGCCGGCGGCGAACGTGCATGCGACACCGACGACGACCGCGGCTGCGCGCACCGGCCAGGAATTGAAAAAGCTCATTGGAATCGCCTTGATGATCGTCGTTAACTAAGATGGATTGCCATTTTTATAGGCCGAAAGTGTTGATTTCGCGAACGGGTGCCGAACACGATGGCGTGAGGGCCGCTATTGTTTGAGGGCCGCTATTGTTTATGTCGGCGGCCGATAGTTGAGAATGTCGTCGGCCTTCAGCCAGCCCGGCGAATTCTCCTTGAATTGCCGCTTGGCGCGGTCCGCCTGGGTGCGGGATTCAACGAATTTGCCCATAATGAAAAGGCCTTGCGCGGCGCTGAGCATGGCGTTGGCCTGGTCTCCCTTGCGCTCATAGGCCATCGACAGAAACTGAAAGGCGTCGGCGTTGTCGTCTTCTTCCTGGGTTGCCCGGGTGAGGATTTTGATCGCCTCGCCGGCATTGGCCGGATTGTTGGTGGCGACATAGGCATGGCCGAGCATGACGCGGATGGGAATGCCGTGCGGCGCCAGGGCCGCGGCGCGCTTCAGCGGTTCGATCGCCTGTCCGGCGCGGCCGGCTTCCAGCAGGGTCTGGCCTTTCAATTCGTGGAAATAAGGGTTGTTCGGTTGCGTAGCGAGCAGGGCATCTTCCTGCGCCAGGGCGTCGGGCAGGCGGCCGGCGCGATAGGCGATGATGGCGCGGGCGTAGCGCGCCGGCAGCGACGTGTCGCTCAGCGGATAGCGGCGGCCGATTTCCGACGTGTTGCCGATGAAGGCGACGATCTTGGCGCGGACCATGTCGTGGCGCGCCTGCAGGGCGGGGGGATCCTTGGCGTCGAAATAGGGACTCTTGTGAGCCTGATCCTCCAGGTTGGAAATGCGCTCCCTCGGCAGGGGATGCGACAGCAGATAGGGATCGATGCCCTGGGATTTGAACAGCATTTCGTTTTGAAAGCGCTCCATCGTCGTCAGCAGTCCGCGTGACGACTGGCCGGTGGCGTTGAGGTATTTCACCGCGGCGATATCGGCGGCCTGTTCCTCGTTGCGCTGATAGGACAGCATGGCGCGGCGCACCATCTCCTGAGGCCCGAGAATGGCGCCCATGGTGCCGACGCCATCGGAACCGACATTGCGGTTGCGCGCAGTGCCGACCACGGCGCCGGCGCCCATCAGCATGCCGGCGACGGCGTAGATCTGGGCGTTGGCGAGTTCCATGCGCTGGCGGGTCAGATGGCCGCCGGCGATATGGCCGCTTTCGTGGGCAAGAACGCCGATCAATTCGTTCGGCGTCTTGGCCTCCATGATGGCGCCGAGATTGATGAAAATCTTGCGGCCGTTGGCGACGAAGGCGTTGAACGTCCGGTCGCCGACCAGGATGATCTTGGTGGCGCCGGCATTGATTTTGGCGGCGCGGAAGATCGGCGCCGTGTAATCGCGCATCAATTGCTCGATTTCGGCGTCGCGGATGATGCTGCCGTTGTCGATGTCCTGCGCCCGCGCCATGCCGCCTGACAGCAATGCCAAGGCGCAGCCGGCAGCGAGGGCGAGCCGGTTGAAGGCTTTGCCCGGAGGCCTCGGCCTGCTAGGGCTGCGGTCGTCGGATTGCTGGCGATCGGACATGCAGTTCCCCGCGGCTCCTTGGCTCTGGCTTTTACCTGATTTCGTTCAAAAGAGGCAGTCATTATGGCGACAGAACGGCGACAGCAAAAGGGTGCACAGCCGCGCCCGGCGGGCGGGTCGCTGCGCAGCCGCATCGCACCGTTTCTGGCGATGGAAGTGTTCAAGGAGGCTGCCGGCCTCGCAGCGCAAGGGCGCCGGATTATCCGCATGGAGGCAGGCGAGCCGTCTATGCCGGTGCCGCGCAGCGTCCGCGAGACGACGATTTCGGCGCTCAATGCCGGCCGGATCGGCTATACGCAATCGCTCGGACTGCCGTCGCTGCGCGCGCGCATTGCCCGCCACTATCAGGAAATCTACGGCGTCTCCGTGCCGGCCGAGCGGGTGGCGGTCACCACGGGGTCATCCGGCGGGTTCGTGCTGGCGTTCCTGGCCTTGTTCGATCCCGGTGCGCGGGTCGCCATCGCCGCGCCCGGCTATCCGGCCTATCGCAAGATTCATGAAGCCATCGGCGTCGAAGTAGTGACGCTGACCACCAGCGCCCGCGATCGCCACGTCGTCACTGCCGCCATGATCGAGGCCGCGCATGCGCAGCGTCCGCTCGATGGCGTGCTGCT
>JAQGJO010000528.1 GCA_028290595.1 Hyphomicrobiales bacterium
GTGCCTGCGGCACGTCGGGAATGACATTGGTTGCGGCTTGCCGCTGGCGGCTGATACTGAAGAACGGTTATGGAAAAATTTCACCCAAATCTGTTTGGCCGCCGCAAGGGTAAGAAACTTCGCAGCCATCATTCGGCGTTGATCGATGAGCTCCTGCCGGAGCTGCAGATCGATATCGCCTCGCTGCGCAATCCATCAACGCTGTTTCCGCGCGAGCCCGCCGATCTGTGGATCGAGATCGGCTTTGGCGGCGGCGAACATCTCGTCGATGATGCGAAACGCCACCCCGACATCGGCTTCATCGGCTGCGAGCCCTTCATCAACGGTGTCGCCAAGCTGCTGGCTGGCATCGAAGAAGACGAACTCGAAAATATCCGCGTCCATGCCGGCGATGCGCTCGAGATTTTGAAAGCGCTGCCCGACGCCAGTCTCGGCCGCGTGACGATTCTCTATCCCGATCCCTGGCCGAAGACGCATCAGAAGAAACGCCGCTTCATCTCCGACGCCTCCGTCATCGAGATCGCCCGCGTGCTGCGGCAAGGCTGCGAACTGCATTTCGCCACCGACATCGACGACTACAGCGCCTGGGCGCTGGCCCGCGTGCTGCGCTCGGATCTGTTCGACTGGATTGCAAAGACGTCGGACGATTGGACCAAGCCTTGGCCCGCTTGGCCCGGCACACGTTATGAGGCGAAGGCGCTCATTGCCGGCAGGCATCCGGCCTATCTGACGTTTGTGAAGCGGTAGGCGAGATAATCGTCAGAAGCTTCGCTTCAATCTTGGTGTCATTCCCGCCAAGCGAAGCGCAGAGCGGGAATCCAGAGGCAACGTGACGACGCAACGTTGCAGCCCCTGGCCTCTGGATTCCCGCTCGCCCGCTGTGCGGGCGTCGGGAATGACAAGGTTGTGGCTATAAGACTCTCAGCTCTCCACCGCGCCATCATACGCCGCCGGCTTGCCGTACTGATGCAGTTGCGCGCCGCAGGCGTTGAGCCAGGCTTCCGCCTTGTCGGTGTCGCGATACAGCCGCCGCGTCAGCGTCCAGAATTTTTCGGAATGATTGAGATGGACGAGATGCGCCACTTCATGCGCGGCGAGATAATCCAGCACGAAGGCCGGCGCCAGAATGATGCGCCACGAAAAATTCAACGCGCCGGCGGCCGAGCAGGAGCCCCAGCGCGTCTTTGAATCTCTGATCGCGATTTTGCTCGGCGTCATGTTGATCTGCGCCGCATGCACCTTCACGGCGACCTTCAGGTCGGCCATCGCCTGCGCCCTGAGATAGTCGACAACTCTGCGCGCCACGTGTTCCTTGCGGCCGGCGACGCAGAGCGCCAGCAGCGGGCCGTCGGAGTTGTGTGGTGTATACGCTTCGATCCACACCGTGCCGCGCGCGTCGGGCTTGTGCAGGATGATATGTGCGATACCGCGCAAAGGAATAATGCCGCCATGTTCGAACGGCACCGGCTGCGGCAGTTTCTGCAACCGCTCGCCGATCCAGGCTGCATGTTTCTCGGCGAAGTCGCGCGCATCGGTGATCGAGGCGCGGCGTGGAATCGTCAACACCACATCGCGCGTCGCATTGCGCACGCGCAAGGTGAAGCGCCGCGCCGACACCGTCCGCTTCAGCGTGACGACATAGGTCGCGCTGTCATGCGTGACTCTCATCTGCGGCGTCACTGCGCGTGACGAATCTTTGAACAACGAGTTCTTGCGAATCATGGGTCCAGCCATCCCGCGAAAATTATAGAACTCACGACTTGCGCGCCACCTCGAATCTGCGAGGACAGCGCGGCTTCAAAAATTCAAGCTAGATTACTTTACGCCGCGCCGCTGCATGCTGCGCGTAAAATTTTTGATTCGCGGCGCGATCTCGCGACGGAAGCGCGATCCATTGAACACGCCATAATGGCCAACTTCAGGCTGAAGATAGTGCAATTTGCGGGCGTCGGGAATCTTCGGGCACAGCGCATGCGTCGCCTGGGTCTGGCCGACGCCGGAGATATCGTCGTTCTCGCCTTCCACCGTCATCAGGGCCACGCGCTCGATCGCACCGAGATCGATCCTCTGCCCACGATGTTTCATTTCGCCGTTCGGCAGATCGTGGCGCACGAAGACCGATTCCACCGTCTGCAGATAATATTCCGCATCGAGATCCATGACGGCCATGTATTCGTCGTAGAAATCTTCCTGCTTCTCGAAGGAATCGCCATCGCCTTTGACGAGATTGCGGAACATTTCGACATGCGCATTCACATGCCGGTCGAGGTTCATCGCCATGAAGCCGGAGAGCTGCAGGAAGCCCGGATAGACTTCGCGGCCGAAGCCCGGATAGGGAAACGGCACAGTGAAGATGCAATTGCGCTTGAACCAGTCGACGCCGCGTTCTTCCGCCAGCTTGTTGACGACGGTCGGGCTGCGTCGTGTGTCGATCGGTCCGCCCATGAGGATCATGGAATCAGGCACGTAGGGCTGCCGCGCTGCTTCCAGCAGCGCCACCGAGGCGATGACCGGGACAGCCGGCTGGCACACTGCAAGCACATGGATCGGCGTCTGCGGATCCTTCTCGTGCAGATGTTTGAACATCGCACTCACATAGTCGATGTAGTCATCGAGGCTGAAGCGTCCGGCCGTCAGCGGCACCATCCGGCCGTCGGCCCAGTCGGTGATGTAGACGTCGAAATCCGGCAGGAAGGCTTCCACCGTGCCGCGCAGCAAAGTCGCGAAGTGCCCCGACATCGGCGCCACGATCAGCAATCTCGCGCGGGCCTCTTTCGGCACCGCACCGATACGCTGGAAATTGATCAAGCCGCAGAACGGCCGTTCCCAGACGATCTTTTCCTCGATCTTGACCGGCTTGCCGTCGATCATCGTCTCGGGGAGGCCAAAGGTCGGCTTGCCGTAGCGCCGCGTCAGGCGCTCGAACAATTCGGTCGAGGCGGCGATGTTGCGGCCCAAATAGGTATGGCTGAAAGGATTGAGCGGGTTCTTGAAGAACAGCCCGGTCGCATCGGAGATGAAACGCGCCGGCGCCACGGACAGATGCGCCATTTCATAGAGCTGATAAGACAATCGATCCATAAAACTACCTGTCCGAACTGATATAGCCAAGCTTTTGTGCGTTGCACAATAGCCCAAACCTCACGTGGTCACAACACGGCGGGAAATCAATGCTGCGCAGGCAGAATCGCCAAAATGCCTCTTCTCATCGCGCCAGATTAGCGGTTAATGGGTTAAGATCGCCGAAAGTCGCCAAGAAATGTTGAGTTTTCCGCAAACCGACGCCCCATCCCACGAAGGCCGTATCCGCGTCGACACCTTGATCCGGTTGCGTTGGCTGGCGATTGCGGGCCAGGCGGCGGCGCTGTTCATCACCCATTTCGGCCTCGGCTTTCCGGTGCCGATCGCCCTGTGTATCGCAGCCCTGGCGGCGTCGATCTGGCTGAACATTGGCCTGCGCCTGCGCTATGTGGTCAATCATCGCCTCGCCGACCGGGAAGCCTCGCTGCTGCTCGCCTTCGACGTGCTGCAGCTCACCGCGCTG
>JAQGJO010000468.1 GCA_028290595.1 Hyphomicrobiales bacterium
GCTCCCGCCGGCGTCGGCGCGGTCATGGCGCCGGGCAGTTGCATCTGTGCCAGCGCCGGCGGTGAAACCGCCAGAGCGAGAACAATGACAAGTGCGGCGTGACGCATCGGTGTCCCGAAAACAGGAGCGACAGGAGAAATTCCTGCCAAGCAGTAATTGAACGAAGTTAAGGCATTCTGATTTTTGGCGCGAGTCGCCCTGCCCACGCCAAGAGCTTCAGACCATTAAACTATCGACCAATCCAGCGCCTCGGCGGGTTTTCCGAGCCGAGAAGATCAATTTTCGCATAAAACAGCGACGTTATTTGACTTTCGCCGGCAGGATCTGGCCGCTGACCTCGCCAAAGCCGATGCGATAGCCTGCTCCCTGAGCGTAACCGCGCAAGGTCACGGTGTCGCCGTCCTCGAGGAAAGTCCGGGTGCCGCCTTCGACCAGTTCGATCGGCTCCTTGCCGCCCCAGCTCAGCTCCAGCATGCTGCCGTAGCTGCCTTTTTCAGGTCCACTGATGGTGCCCGAGCCGATGAGATCGCCGACCGACATGGCGCAGCCCGACGAGGTGTGATGGGCGAGCTGCTGGGCGCTCGACCAGTACATGTGCTTGAAGTTGGAGACGCTGATGATGGTGCCGCGCGTCGCACCGGCCGGCTTCAATTCGACTTCGAGGCGGATGTCGTAATTGTGCGGCTTGTCCTGGTGCAGATAGGGCAGCGGCACAGGATCCTGTTTCGGCCCTTCGATGAGGAAGGGCGTCAGCGCCTCGTTGGTGACGATCCAGGCGCCCATTGTCGAGGCGAAGGCCTTGCCCTGGAACGGCCCGAGCGGCACGTATTCCCATTGCTGGATGTCGCGGGCGCTCCAGTCGTTGAACAGGGTGAAACCGAAGATCGAATATTGCGCCTCGGCGACGTCCATCACATGGCCCATCTCGGTCTTGCGGCCGACGATCGCGGCCATTTCAAGCTCGATGTCGAGACGCTTGCTCGGGCCGAACGACGGCGCGGCATCGCCCGCTGCCTTGATCTGGCCCTGCGGGCGAATGACCGGCGTGCCGCTGACGACGACGGTGCTGGCGCGGCCGTTATAGCCGATGGGAATATGCAGCCAGTTCTCGCCCAGCGCATTGTCCTTGCCGCGAAACATGGTGCCCACATTGGTGGCGTGCTCGCGCGAGGAATAGAAATCCGTATAGCCCGCCACATCGACAGGCCGCCGCAGCTTGACGTTCTTGACCGGGATGAGCGCGCGATTGCGTAGAACCCCGTTATCGCGCAGCACCGGATTGTCGTGGCGCAGCAGTTCGCTGATCTTGCGGCGCACCGTGCCGATGCCATAGGCGCCGTTCTCCATCAGCGCGTTGATCGAGGGCGTGCGGAACACCGGCTTCGCCGAGACCTTCGGCAGCAGGCCGGAATCTTCCATGATGCCGAGATCGAGCACATGATCGCCGATCGCGACTGCAACGCGCGGCCGGCGGTCGTCGGCGGTGACGATGACGCCATAGGGCAGGTTCTGGATCGGGAAATCGCTGTCCGGCGCCACGTCGACAAAGGAACGGAGGGACGGATCGTTGGGATGCATCGGCGGTTTCCTCGGTGGATTTGCAGCGGCGGCGCGCCAGTTCTAGAGCTTTTTCGGTTCTGATGAAATCAGAACCGAGCTCTAGGTTTTTGTTTAGACGCATTTTCTTTACGCGAACCGGCGGCCACTTCGCTCGAAAATGCTTTGGCCAAGGCTTTGCGATCATGACAGCCGGTCCGCAACCTGTAGACGCAACAAAGGTGATGAATTTTCTTCAAAATTCGATCACATCCCGTCACGCAATCGTTGCTGGTACATCGGCTCCCCAGACACTACTTTCAGGGTCAGATGCGTAAAACCATGGCCACATTTCCTCTCCTGCTGCGGACAGCCGCGCTTGCCACTCTGGTGGCGGGCACGCTGGGCGCTGGGATCGGCTCCGCCAGCGCCGATCCGTCGGTCTCGGCCTGGGCGCCGGCGGCGAAATCGCGCGTGCGGCTGCTGTCGGCCGGGCCGCTGGAAAACGGCGTCTACCGGCTCGGCGTCGAAATCCGGCTTGAAGGCCAGGCCTTGACCTATTGGCGCACCCCCGGCGAGGCCGGCGTGCCGCCGATGTTCAATTTCGCCAAATCGGTCAATCTGGCCGCGGCGACCGTGCGCTATCCGGCTCCCTCGCGCATCGAAGAGGCCGGCGCCGAGGCTTACGGCTATCTGAAGGAAGTGGTTTTTCCCGTCGAGGTGAAGCCTGTCGACCCCACCAAGCCGGTGTCGCTCGACCTGTTCCTGAATTACGCCTCCTGCGAAAAAATCTGCATTCCGGCGGAGGGCCGCATGCAGCTTCAGCTCGCACCCGACGCGAAACCCGGCCGCCACGTTCAGCGCATTGTGCAATTCGAGGCGCAGGTGCCCCGGGCCATCGGCGCGGCCGATGCGCCCGGATTGACGCTCGAACCCGTCGCCGGGGCGCCAAAAAAGACCTGGAGCGTGCGCATAGCGCCAATGCCGAAAGCGGATGCCGATCTGTTCGCCGAAGGGCCGGACGGCTCGTATTTCGATACGAAGCGCTCCGACGACGGATTTAGCCTCATCCTGGTGCAAAAACCTTCGACCTGGACGCAACCCTTGAAGGTCCTGCTCACCTACCGCGACGGCAAGACTGCAATCGAGCGCGCAATCGATCTCGACGCCGGGCCGGGTAAGCCTTAGAAAGAAACCAGCGGCCCGTGCGGCTGTGCGTGTGTCAACGTTCAGGGAGATTTCTATGATTAAGGTTGGCGACCATCTGCCAAGCGCCACGTTCACGGTCATGACTTCGGAAGGCCCGAAGCCGAAGACCACGGACGAACTTTTCAAGGGTAAAAAGGTCGTTCTGTTTGCGGTCCCCGGCGCGTTCACGCCGACCTGCAGCAACAATCATCTTCCCGGCTTCAAGGACAATGCCGAAGCGATCAAGGCCAAGGGCGTCGATTCCATCGTCGTCGTCTCGGTCAATGACGCGTTCGTCATGAACGCCTGGGCCGAAGCCTCCGGCGCCAAGGGCAAGATCGA
>JAQGJO010000013.1 GCA_028290595.1 Hyphomicrobiales bacterium
CCGGCCGGCCAATCGCCAGGCGATCGCCGCCACCCCGACCAGGGTGGGAATCAACCACAGCAGCGGCCACGCGACGCCCATCAGACGCTCGGCCATCGCGGTATCGGCGAACAGGCGGAAGAACAGGAAAAATCCGGCGAGCCCGGCATCGATCAGTCGTGACCAATGCGACTCGTAGCCGGGCGGCAAACCTAGCCGCGGCTCGTGAAGGTTGAACCAGCCATTTCCGGCCAGAAAATTGCGCACCTGCACGAGACGCAGCGCGTCGTCGGTGTCCGGAAACGTCCACGCGGTCTCTGCCCAGTGCAGCGCCAGCAACTGGACAACCATCAGCAGCCAGGCGAGACCCAACAATACGGCAAAGGACGGTCGGCGCGGTGACTCGCTGGGCATCACGCTGGGCATCACGCTGGAGATGGGCTCGCTCGACATCGGGGCCGAAACCGCGCGCCGCGATCGGCAAAGTAGCTCCGCCGGCGTTGCATTTGGCTTAACGATCGTCGTCCTGTTCGGCCGCCATCTATCCGAGAGGCGCGCCCAACAGACGAAACAATACCGGGCTCGCGATCAGGAAACCGATCAACACGGCGTGCATGCGGGGCTGTTTGATCGCGGCCAGCAATGACAGGCCGGCGAGCGGAACGAGCGCTGCCAACGGCAGATAGTAGCGCGGAAGGACTGACGTCCAGCCGTACGGGACATGATACCGATAGTCGAAGAAGATATGGATGACGAATGTCACCGTGAAGGCGAGCGCGCCCGCCGCGACCACGATATCGATCGCGCCTTCATCGCCACGCGCCATGCGTTTGAGGGAAACGACAAGCCCTGCGAATGCCACCAGTATCGCTGCAACAGGAATCGAGAGCGCCATGTAGTTGAGCGCATTGCGTGGCTCCAGCACGGGCATCCATTCGGACACGAATGACGCGACGAAATGCACGACGAAATGTCCGGGAGACATCCGTGGCGCAACGTCCAAGCCCCCGACATGGGCTCCCATTTTGATCATCGCAATCTGACCGGCCGTGGCCGGCGCGGGACTGCCGTACTGAACGATGAACGCCACATAGGGAGCCACGGCGAGCATCCCCGCAATGGCGATCGGGACAATCCACCACGCCTGGAAGCGCCCACGCCACAATGTCCACACCAGGACGCCGCCAACCAGACCGCCGACGAGCAGCAGCCCGGTCATTTTCGCCCATGACGCCATGACGACGCCGGCCAGTGCGGCCAGCAGTGACGCACGGCTCCCGGTCGACGCAAGCTGCCATGCGGCCAGTGTGGCAATGCCACCGCCAGCGAACGCCAGATTGTCGTTGTTGATGGCCCCCGCAAGCGGCACCAACACCGGAATACAGGCCAAGGGCACGACATAAGCGTACAGGCTCAGCCGTGGCAGCGGCGCGATCAGCCCGATCATCATCATGGCCGCGAGACCAATTGCGACCAACACTATGTTTAACAGCCGATGGACGACGATCGCTTCGGGGTGGCCCTCCAATTGAGGGCCGAGCCGGGCCAGCAGCACATAATATGGCGATGGGTGGTTGAGATAGTTCAGCCCGCCGGTAAAGCGGAAGGTGACAGGGTCGAGCGCGCGCTGATCGTCGAACGCCGGCCAGACCTCACCGGTCTTTTGCAGATGGGCGACATAGGACGCGTGCGCCACTTCGTCGAAGCCGCGCGTGACGTCTTTACGCACGGCGCTGAATGTCGCCGCCATGACGAAAAGCAAAAGAACGAACGAACAGATGCGCCAGTGATCGCGCAGCGAGGCCGAGGCCCCTGCGGCGATGAGGGCGTCGCCTGAACGGTTCGGCATGGACATCGCCGCAATCTGCATAGAACCCGTAAACATTCTCTATGCCGAAGCTTGCACCGCATTGTCCCGCTTAGAGATATCGTAAGACAGCCCGCCTAAAATGTTCCGCAGACACATATCTGCAGCCACAGCGGCCATCTTTGAGGGTAGACCTGTCATGTTGCGTATCGCCACCCGGGCGGAGACTTGGTTTTCTAACTTGGTTGCGTCCTTCTCGTGCTACGTCGCCGAGAGAACGCTGCCTGTCTCGGTTCCGATGCTGATGCGTCGTGAGGCTGTCATCGACTCGTTCGATTACGCCAAGGAGAATATGGCCGGAGCCTATTCTTTCCTGGACCGCTTTGACGGACTCAGCCTGTCCATCACGGAAGCGAGGCGTCGATTTCCGGACCGGAATTTCGTCCTGGAGTACGGTGTCTACAAGGCCGGAATGATCAATCATCAGGCAAAGGCATTCCCTGAATTGAGCTTCGTCGGCTTCGACAGCTTTGAGGGCTTGCGCGACAGCTGGAGCGGCATGGCGCCGCAACGGCTCTATGACCTCGGCGGTAAGCTCCCGAAGGTCCGGCGCAATGTGACCCTGGTGAAAGGCTGGTTCTCCGACACAGGACCGCGCTGGACGGCGGAGAATTCCACGGCCGGTGTTCCACTCTTGGTGCATGTCGACTGCGACACCTACGCGGCAACGGTCGACGCGCTGGCGCTTTGTTCGAGCTATCTCGAGCAAGGTCTCATTATTCACTTCGACGATTATTTCGGATTTCCGAACTGGCGGGCGGGCGGCTTCAAGGCCATGCAGGAATGGGCCGAAAGCCAACAGGCGCGCCTGACCTATCTGTCGTACGGCACCAAAGAAGTGTCCGTCCTGGTCGAAAAGAATCGGCCGTCGTAAGGTTGATCGTTCGTTAACGACGCGTAACGACGCGCTGCGATAAACCTCTTATTAGCGCGGCTCTGCGCAGGATGTCCCGCTAATCCTGGGGACCGGGCCGCAAATGACCGTCGATGCAGATGTTTTCGTGATCGGTGCTGGGCCCGCCGGTCTCACGGCAGCCTATTGCCTGACCAAAGAGACCCCCTCGGTCATCGTGATCGAGAAAGACCCGGTCTATGTCGGCGGCATCAGCCGCACGGTGAGCTACAACGGCTTCTTGTTCGACATCGGCGGCCACCGGTTTTTCTCCAAGGCCAAGGAAGTCGTCGACCTGTGGCAGGAGATCCTGCCGGACGATTTCATCGAACGGCCGCGGCTGTCG
>JAQGJO010000035.1 GCA_028290595.1 Hyphomicrobiales bacterium
TGCAGATGGCGGATTTCGATGGCAAGCCGCTCGACGGAAGAAGCGACGACGCCGAGTGTGGCGAAATACATGGCGTGGCGATCGCGCGGGATCACCTGCGTCGACACCGGCTCGACGCCGAGCCCCATCGCCTTGGCGACGTGTTCTTCGACGCGCGGGTCGACCTGTGCAAACGTGCCGACCGCGCCGGAGATCGCGCAGGTGGCGACTTCGCTGCGTGCGCAAATCAGCCGTTCCTTGGCGCGGTCGAATTCCGCATAACCTTGCGCGAGCTTGAGCCCGAAGGTGGTTGTCTCCGCATCCACGCCATGCGAGCGGCCGAAGCTCGGCGTGAGCTTGTATTCGAAGGCGCGGCGCTTGAGCGCGGCCAGCAGCTTGTCGACATCGGCGATCATCAATCCCGCGGCGCGCACGAGCTGCACGTTGAGGCAGGTGTCGAGCACATCCGACGAGGTCATGCCCTGATGCACGAAACGCGAATCAGGGCCGATGAATTCCGCCAGATGGGTGAGGAAGGCGATGACGTCGTGCTTGGTGACGCGCTCGATCTCGTCGATGCGGTCGACATCGAAGGTGACGTTGCCGGCGCGCTCCCAGATCGCCTTGGCGCTTTCCTTGGGGATGACGCCGATTTCGGCCAGCGCATCGCAGGCATAGGCCTCGATTTCGAACCAGATGCGGAACCGGGTCTGCGGGTCCCAGATTTTCACCATTTCGGGGCGGGAATAGCGCGGGATCATCTTTAGCTACCAGTCATGCTTGGCGGCCCTGCGGAAGGCCGGCGGAAAAGCGAAACGGTCGCGTAACATAGCCTAATCCCCGGCGAAACCCGGCAAATCGCCCGAGTTTCCCACAATCGGGGTTGTATTCAGGGATTTAGGCGCCAAATGGAGCTTAAGGCTTCCCCCGGCAGTGATATTGGGCTAATCCAACCGCGACTTTCGAGCCGGGCGGCCCTGCTCGAACCCCTTCCTCCGGGTTCACGCCCAACAGGGATTTCGCGAGGACGCGCTCCGGCCAGTCGGCCGACAGCGCGGCCTCTTTTTGTATGCGCAGATTCTGGCCCCTTGGGGGCCGCCCAGCCCGTCTCGCGGGCCGGAGCCAGACGGACGGACATAACGGACCGACATGCCGAAACGCACAGATATCGACACCATCATGATCATCGGCGCCGGACCGATCATTATCGGTCAGGCGTGTGAGTTCGATTATTCGGGAACCCAGGCCTGCAAGGCGCTGCGCGAGGAAGGCTACCGAATCGTTCTGGTGAATTCCAATCCGGCGACGATCATGACCGATCCCGATATGGCGGAGCGGACCTATGTGGAGCCGATCACGCCGGAGATCGTTGCCAAGATCATCGAGAAGGAACGCGGCGACCGCTCCAAGGGCTTTGCACTGCTGCCGACCATGGGCGGCCAGACGGCGCTGAACTGCGCCCTGTCGCTGAAGCAGATGGGCGTGCTCGAGACATTCGACGTCGAAATGATCGGCGCCACGGCGGAAGCGATCGACAAGGCGGAAGACCGGCAGTTGTTCCGCGAGGCGATGAAGAAGATCGGCCTGTCGACGCCGCGCTCGCGCCTCGCCAATGCGTCGGACCTGAAGAAGGCCGACAAGGAAGAATTTACGCGCCTGTCAGCTGCGGTGGCCGCCGGCCATGCGGATCCGGCCGAACGGCAGCGCGCGGTCGAAGCCTTTGCCCGCGAATGGGCGACGAACGGCCCGGAGCGCAAGCGCCGCTATGTGTCGAAAGGCCTGCAGGAAGGGCTCGAGGCGCTCGACGATATTGGTCTGCCGGCTATCATCCGCCCGTCGTTCACCCTGGGTGGAACCGGCGGCGGCATCGCTTACGACAAGAATGAATATATCGAGATCGTGCAGAGCGGCCTCGATGCCTCGCCGACGACGGAAATTCTGATCGAGGAAAGCGTTCTCGGCTGGAAGGAATATGAGATGGAGGTTGTCCGCGACAAGGCGGACAATTGCATCATCATCTGTTCCATCGAGAACGTCGATCCGATGGGCGTGCATACGGGCGATTCGATCACCGTTGCTCCGGCGCTGACCCTGACCGACAAAGAATATCAGATCATGCGCGACGCCTCGATCGCGGTGCTGCGCGAGATCGGCGTCGAGACCGGTGGATCGAACGTGCAGTTCGCGGTCAATCCGGCAGATGGCCGGATGATCGTCATCGAGATGAATCCGCGCGTGTCGCGCTCTTCGGCGCTGGCCTCCAAGGCGACTGGTTTCCCCATCGCCAAAGTGGCGGCGAAACTGGCCGTCGGCTATACGCTCGATGAGATCGCCAATGACATCACGGGCGGCGCGACGCCGGCCTCGTTCGAGCCGACGATCGACTACGTGGTCACCAAGGTGCCACGCTTCGCGTTCGAGAAATTTCCTGGCGCAGAGCCTTATCTCACCACGTCGATGAAATCGGTCGGCGAGGCGATGGCGATCGGACGCACCTTCGCCGAATCCCTGCAAAAGGCGTTGCGGTCGCTGGAGACAGGCCTTTCCGGTCTCGACGCTTTCGAGATTGAAGGCATGGGCCGTGGCGACGACATGAATGTGCTGCGCCGCGCGCTCGGCACGCCGACGCCGGACCGTCTGCTCGTCGTCGGGCAGGCCCTGCGCATGGGCATGGCGGTCGATGAAATCTACGAGGCGTGCCGCATCGATAAATGGTTCATCGAACGGCTGGCGGAAATCGTTGCGCTTGAAAAACGGATCATCGCCGATGGCCTGCCGCAGGATGCGGACAACCTGCGCATGCTGAAGGCCGCAGGTTTCTCCGACATCCGTCTCGCCTCGCTGACCAAGCAGGAAGAAGAAGAGGTGCGCGCCTATCGGCATGCGCTTGGGGTGCGGCCGGTGTTCAAGCGCATCGACACCTGCGCTGCCGAATTCGCCTCGCCGACGGCCTATATGTATTCGACCTATGAGACGCCGTTCGCAGGCAAGCCTGCGTGCGAAGCGCGCCCGACCGACAAGGAGAAGATCGTCATTCTCGGCGGCGGCCCGAACCGCATCGGCCAGGGCATCGAGTTCGATTATTGCTGTGTGCACGCCTGTTTTGCGCTGTCGGAAGCCGGCTACGAAACCATCATGATCAATTGCAATCCCGAGACGGTGTCGACGGATTACGATACCTCCGATCGGCTCTACTTCGAGCCGCTGACGGCCGAAGACGTGCTCGAGATCATGGACAAGGAGCGCGAGAACGGCACGTTGAAAGGCGCGATCGTTCAGTTCGGCGGCCAGACGCCGCTGAAGCTCGCCCATGCGCTCGAAGACGCGCAGGTGCCAATCCTTGGCACGTCGGTCGACTCGATCGATCTGGCGGAAGACCGGGACCTGTTCAAGCGGCTGCTCGACCGGCTGCGTTTGAAGCAGCCGAAGAACGGCATCGCCTATTCGGTCGAGCAGGCGCGTCTGGTGTCGGGCGAGCTGGGGCTGCCGCTGGTCGTGCGCCCGAGCTATGTGCTCGGCGGCCGCGCGATGGCGATCATCCGCGACGAGCAGTCGTTCGAGGATTATCTCCTCGGCACCTTGCCGGGGCTGATTCCTTCCGACGTCAAGGCGCGCTATCCCAACGACAAGACCGGGCAGATCAATACGGTATTGGGTAAGAACCCCTTGCTGTTTGACCGCTACCTGTCGGACGCGCTGGAAATCGATGTCGACTGCCTGTGCGACGGCAAGGACGTGTTTATTTGCGGCATCATGGAACATATCGAAGAAGCCGGCATTCACTCCGGCGATAGCGCTTGCTCGCTGCCGCCGCGGTCGTTGTCGCCAGAGACCCTCGCGCTGCTCGAAGAGC
>JAQGJO010000041.1 GCA_028290595.1 Hyphomicrobiales bacterium
AACGCCAGCCCGCGGGGAAACAGCACGAGAATGACAAGCAGCAGGACGACGCTGATCGCCGGCGCCCATTTCGGCGCCCAGAAGAAAGCGGTGAGGGATTCCGCCACGCCCAGCATGATGCCCGCGATCATCGCGCCGGCCAGATTGCCGATGCCGCCGATGATGATGATGGTGAAGGCGCGCACCGTCAGGCTGAAACCCATGTAGGGATCGACCGGATAGATCATCGCATAGAGCACGCCGGCGATGGCGACGAGGCCGGAGCCGCCGGCAAATGTCAGTGCCTTGGCGCGCGGTCCGTTGACGCCGCAGATTGTTGCGCCGAGCGGGTCCTGCGTCACGGCGCGCACGGCGCGGCCGAACCAGGCATATTTGAGATAGAGATGCAGGATGATCGTCAGGCCGATGATGCCGCCAAGAATCCACACCTGCGTCAAGGGTATGATGACGTCGCCGAATTCGAGAATCTCCGAGCGCACCGGAATGTTCTGCTGGTTGGTGCCGGCGACGACGCCGGTGATGTCGCTCATCATGATGAGCGAGCCGACGGTGATGAGCACGGTGCCGATCGTCTCGTCATGCTTGCTGCGGCTCGCCAGCGGCCGCAGCAGCGCGGCATGGAACAGATATCCGAACAGGAACACCGGCAGGACGAGAAGCGGAATGATGAGGATGGGGTTCCAGCCGGTGGCGGCGAAGATCAGGCTTGCCACGACGCCGGAAATCGCCAGCAGGGTGCCGTGGGCGATGTTGAGAATATTGGCGACGCCATAGACCAGCGACAGGCCGAAGGCGACAAGCGCGTAAATGCCTCCCAGAAGCAACCCGCTGAGCAGAACCTGAACCAGAATATCGATCGACATGTAAAGGCCGCCTCCCAAGGGCCCCGCCGATCCCCGTGAACCGTCGGATAATTCGTCAAGCTGTCGGTGTGACCGACCTGTTTCGTTCGTAGACCCGATTGCGTCGCATGCAACACGAAGCCTCGCATGCCGTCAATACGCGTCGGGACTCCAGCGCGCCTCTTGTGGGGATTCCTTGACAGTGACGGGGGATATGAAATCATCGCCTCGACCTGTCGCCGCAAAAAGCTCGGCCGCCAAGCGGACCCGGAGCGTCGGTTGAACGGTTAGGGCATTTTCAAGCGAAGTGGATACCGGTTCGTGTGAAGAAAATGCCCTCTTAAAATGAGGGAGACGCGTCTTTCCGATCCATGGATCGGAAAACGCTTCGGGGAGGAAAGACAATGTCGAGACTGCAGATAGGCGCCGCTGTCGCGGGCGGATTGTCGCTTGCACTTGTTGCCGGCGCCGTTCAGGCCAAACAGAACTCGTGCGACGACCCAATTGTGATCGGCACGACGATTTCCATGACCGGTCCTTTGGCCAGTCTCACCACCGGCTGGGACAGGGTGACCGAAGCGCTTGCCGCGGAAATCAACAAGCCCGGCGGCATCATGATGAGCTCATGCAAGAAGCGCGTGCCGATCAAATTCGTCATTTATGACGACCAGGGAAATCCGGCGACGGCGATCAGCCTGCATGAAAAAATGGCGACGGTCGACAATGTCGATGTTTTCGCCGGCGTCGACTGGAGCTTCGTCGTCGGTCCGGTCTCGAACATTTCAGAAAAGTACAAGATCCCGCTGATCGGCGGCAATGTGGCGACGCCCGCGCTGTTCGAGCGCGGCTTGAAATATTTCTGGGCGACGCCGTTTCCGATGACCTTCAATTGGGACGCCAATTTCGCCGACATGATGAAGAACGTCGATCCCAAGCCGAAGACCATCTTCTGGGTGACGCAGGACAACCCGGTCTACAAGTCGGTCCAGGAAATCTGGATGAAGAAGCACGAGGCCGCCGGCATCAAGACCGTCGGCGCGGAAATCTTCCCCAACGACCTGAAGGATTTCAGCTCCATCGTACTGAAGATACGCGCCGCCAAGCCCGACGTCGTCTACATCAACTCGTTCGACAACGTGGCCGTGCCGCTGGTGCAGCAGATGCGCCAGATGCGCATCAAGGCGATGGATGTTCACTTCCCCATCGCCTCGGCCGCTTTGCAGCAACAGACACAGGCCTACGGCGGCATCGAGGGCATGACCAGTGTGGCCTCGTGGATTCCTGGCGTGAAGGGCGACTACAACGACATGATCCAGCGTGTGTATACCGAGGCCAAGCTCGATCTCGCCGCGACCGCGACCAATATGCCGCGCTTTACCGCCTATCTCGTGATGATCCAGGCGATCGAAAAGGCCGGCGTCGTCGACCGCGAGAAGATCAAGGACGCGCTGTTCAAGGGTACGTTCAAAGGCCCCAATGGCGACATCACGTTCGATGAGACCGGCGCGCCGGACACCAAGACCCTGGTGACGCAGATCCAGGACGGCAAGTTCACCGTCGTCTGGCCGGCTGCCTCGGCGACCAGCAAGCTGCGCTGGCCGTCGCCGACCTGGCAGTAGTGTCTCGCGACCTCCGCGCCGTCATGCCCGCGCTTGTCGCGGGCACCCACGCCGTGGTGCGCTGTAGCATTTCATAAAAAGCGCCTTGTACGTTCTGGAACAGCAACGCAGCAGCACCGCGTGGATACCCGCGACAAGCGCGGGCATGACGGAGAGGCGGTTGATTAAGTATTGGAGATAGCAGCGCTGCAACATCTATTTTGTAGTCCAGTGCGGACGGCAGGCAGGATCAGTCCCGCTTACCGTTCATTTTTTTGCCGAGCTCGATGTAGTCGCGGATGAAGGCGCGCATTTTCGGTTCCGGGCTGGCCGCCAGTTGAAACAAATGTTCGGCCTTGTCGTCGGTGACGTAGCGCGGCACGAATTTGATCGCCTTGTTGGCCTCGTCGCGATAGTCGGCGTCGTCCTGTACGCCCTGCAGCCCTTGCTTTAGAGCGGCGATGGACTCTTTCGGCGAGCCTGGCGGCACCACGAGAATGCGCAGGAATGTGGTGCCGACCGCATTGATGACGCGATAGGCGTCCCATAGCTCGCCCTTCGGCTCTTCGCCCTTCAGCTTGATATAGAGATCGCGGAAATGCAGCGCGTCGATGCCGTCCGCATCGGGCAGCCGTGTGTAGCTGTCGCCGTCGTCGATGAAATCGAACCAGACGGGGATGGCTTCGCCGCTCTTCACCAGCGCCGGTTCGATGGAAGCGCGATAGGTCGGCATGGATTCGTTGAAGAACTCGACTTCCTTGCGCTGGAAAGCAAGCCGCGCCTCGGCGGAGCCGGGATAGCCCGAGACGTAGCGATACTTGATGCCGAGCAGATCGAGCCCCATGCGCATGCGCACGTCCTTGTCGCTTTCGGTCGCAAGGCCGCCGACCCAGAAATTGCCGGCCTTCATCATGTCGGCTGCGGTCTTGATGCCGGGCGCCACATCGGTGCGGATATAGGTGACGCTGATGCCGGGGCCGGCGGCGACAAATCCGAATTTGCGCAGGTCGATCTGGATGCCGGGATCGCCCATGGCGGTCTTCGAAGCCGCGCCGGTGAAAAAGCCCATCGTCAATCCATCGGGCGCGGCGATCTGGCCGAGCCAGTTGACGCCGATGACGCCGCCGGCGCCGCCCATGTTCTTGACGATCACAGTTGGATTGCCGGCAAGATGTTTGCCGATATAGCGAGCCAGCAGACGCGCCTCGACATCCGTCGGGCCGCCGGGTGTGAAGTTGACGAAGACCGTCAGCGTCTTGCCCTGATAGAAATCGGCCGCCTGCGCCGGGAATCCGGCCAGCGCGCCGGCGATTACCATTCCGCGCAGAGCCCATGCGAGACGCCTCATCTTTCCCCTCCCGTGAAACGATTGCGTGGTCAGCAGGTGCCGTCAGTAAGTCTTCAGCACATGCCTCGCGATCACCATTTTCATCACTTCGCTGGCGCCTTCAGTGATGCGGTAGCTGCGCTGCTGCCGCCACATCTTCTCGATCGGCAGATCGGTGGTCAGGCCGATGCCGCCGTGGATCTGCATGCACGTATCCGCCGCCTTGAAGGCCATCTCGTCGGCGAAATATTTGCAGACGAAGGCGTCATTGCGCGCGTCCTCGCCGGCCTCGACCTTGGCGGCCGCCTTGTAGACGAGCAGCCGCGCTGCTTCGAGGTTGATGTACATGTCGGCCAGCATAAATTGGATGCCCTGCCGCTCGGCGAGCGGCTTGCCGAATGTCACGCGCTGCTTGGCGTAAGACGCGGCCATTTCGAGACTGCGTTCGGCGACGCCAAGCGCCCGCGCGCCGTGATGCACACGCCCGACGGCTAGCCATTTCTGCGCGAATTTGAATCCGTCTCCCTCGCCGCCGACTCTATGTGTGGCGGGAACGCGCACATTGTCGAGCACGATCTCCCACGGCCTGTCACCCATCATGGTCTGATATTGCGCGCCGAGCTTGACGCCCGGCGTGTCCATGTCGACCAGGAAGCATGAGATGCCGCCGCGCGAGCCCTTGGCGCGATCGGTCGCCACCATCAATTGCATGAAGTCGG
>JAQGJO010000052.1 GCA_028290595.1 Hyphomicrobiales bacterium
GCCCTGCATGCGCAGCACCGCGAAAGTGCCGAAATGGCCGCCGGTGACATGTTCCGGCAGGACATGTTCAAACGCGCGGATCACCGCATCGATGACGGTCGGGACTGAGCGGTTGTAGTTGCCGATCGGCGCGGTCGGCGAGCCGCTCAACAGAGTGTTGGGCGGCAAAATAAGTTTCAGCGGCCGGAACGTACCTTCATTGGCCGGTTCGCCCGAGCCCATGAGATATTTGAAGCCGACGCGCGCCGTGGTGAGGCCGCCGCCGAAATAGCCGGCGTTGATGCAACCGGCGACCTGCGGCGGCAGGCCGGAATAATCCACCGTCAGCTCGCTGCCGTGCACCAGCACGCGCACGGTGATGGGCAGCGGCGTGTCGCTCTCGCCATCGCCATCGAGCATGGCTTCGGCTTTGTATTCGCCGTCGGGCATGGCGGCGATACGCGCGCGGGACGCCGCTTCCGACTGATCGAGCAAGGCATCAACCGCCGCTTCGTAATCGTCAGCGCCGTAGCGATTGGCAAGGTCGGCCAGGAGATCGCGGCCGAGCAGGCATCCGGCAAGCTGCGCTTCGATGTCACCCAGGAGTTCTATCGGAAAGCGGCTGTTGCGCGAAATGAGCCTGTAGAGATCTTCGTTCTTGCGTCCCTCCTGCCAGAGTTTGACGGTGGGAAGCTGCAGCCCTTCCATGAAAATATCGGTCGAGCGCGGCACCGAGCCGCCGATGTCCATCCAGTGCATGTTGATGGCGAAGAAGCCGATCAGGCGTTCGTGCCGTTCGCCGATACGGACCGGCGTGTACATCACCACATTGTTCAGATGCTGGCCCTGCACCAGCGGATCGTTGCAGAGGATGACGTCGCCATGGCGCATGTCGTCGGCGCCATAGACCCGCAGCCCTTCGCGCGCGGCCATGCCGACCGAGTCGGCGACGAAAATGGGCATGCCACCGGTGTTCTGGGCGGTGATGCGGCCCCGCGCATCGATGAGACCGACGGCGTAGTCCTTGTATTCATAGATGAACGGGCTGAAGGCCGTGCGCGTGATGTTCGCATCGATCTGGTTGGCGATTGCCACAACGCCATGCCGGATCACCTCCAGGGTGATTGGATCGACTTTGGTTGCCTGGTCTTTCACGCACATCCTCCCGCCTCTTGGACCCATCTTTCTCTGGCCGCCGCCATATCGTCAAATACATTATATTGCTCTATGATATTCCTGGAGGTTATAGATGGATCTGCGCCAACTCAGATATTTCGTCGCCGTCGCCGAAGCCCGCAATCTTGTCGCGGCGGCGCGGACGCTGGCTCTGTCGCAGCCGGCGCTCACCAAGGCCATTCAAGCGCTCGAGCAGGACTGCGGCTCGAAGCTGTTCGAGCGGCGCTCGCGCGGTGTCGTTCTCACACCGGTCGGCGAAGCGCTGTCGATCCGGGCGCGGCTGATCCTCTCGGAAGTCGACCGCACGCGCTCCGAGCTGAGGGCGCTCGATAACGGCCAAGGTGGCGAGATTCACATCGGCGCGCTGCGGTCGGTCGCCAATGCGCGGCTGCCCGATGCCGCGATTGAATTTTCTGCCGAGCGGCCGAGCGTAACGCTGAACATTGAAGTCGACCAGAATGCGACACTGATCGAGGGGCTCACCAGAGGCCGTTTCGATTTCATCATCGGCGTCGGCGAAGGAGATCTTGATCGCCTGAACCTCGACTATGAACCTTTATGGAGCGACCGGCTGGTGATCGTCAGCCGCGCCGGCCATCCGATCGAGCATCTGCGGCGGCCGGCGGCGGCCGATTTCGCCCGCCATTCCTGGATCATGCCCGACGCCAGGACCGCTTATCGACGCCGGCTGGAGGATTATTTCTTCTCGTGCGGCGTCGAGCCGCCATCGCCGGCTGTCGTCTGCGGGCAGCTACAGTTCATCCGCTCCATGCTGCTGAAGTCAGACCATCTGGCGCTGCTGCCTTCCGACTCGATCGAGTTCGAATTGAATGCCGGCCTGCTGAAGGCGCATGTGGTCAATTCCGATTTTCTGAGCCGGCCGATCGGCCTGATCACGCGCCGTGATCATGTGCTGACGCGCGCCAGCAAGGAGTTTTTGCCGATCTTGCGGGCTACGCGGGCGGTGCGGACTATGGTGGCGCAGTAGATATTCAATTCTCCAAAAGTCTTCGCCGCGACTCACGAAGCGACAAGTCGAGAAACCCGTGCATGGCCGTAAATGGTCATTGGTGATCCGGCATCGAGGATGGATCGCGGGCGCTGTGGCGCACGCCGACAACAATAATTTCGTCGTCGGTCACTTCGTAGAAAATAAAATAAGGGTAAGGGGTCGTCACGATCCGCCGCATGGTCTCCAGGTCTGTGAGCTGCCCGACATACGGGTACTGCAACAGCAAATGGGTCATGGCCTGAATGCGCATCTGCACGCGCCGCGCCCCTTGGGGTGACCGCTCCGCGATATAATCCAAAACCTCGGCGAGTTCCGCGTTAGCTCGTGGGGTGTATCGAAGCTTCACAGCCCATGCTTCGCCCAAGTGGCGCGCACCTGGTCGTCCGTCGCGAATTCGCGGCGGGCGGCCTGCGCACGGGATTCTGCGAACGATGCTTTTTCCTCGGCCGACAATTGAACGACCGGCTGATCTTCCCCGGCGATCATCATCATCATGCGCGCGAGATCATCCTGCGCCTCAGGGGAAAGAGCCCGGGCGGTTTCAACTGCCTGTTCCAGTAATTTTGTCATGGTGTTACCATTGCAAATGGGTTGCCCGCGTAGAGCGAGAACATACTCCAATTATGCACTTCCTTTTTGCACGGGGAAAGCCATTTTAATTCAATGACTACAGGCTGATAGTGAACGCCCTGACCCATCGCACTTAAAAATATAGATAAAAACGATAATACCAATAATCAATAGACAGCCACCTGCTAGGAACTCCCCTTCCCCATCGCTCCCGGCGACATGGGCGGCCGCACGAGCTCAGGTTTGAGATCGGCGCCTGTTGCACAGCCGATCTGGGCCATGGTGCGCTCGATTTCATCCTTGAGAATGTTGATGGCGCGCAGCGTTCCGGCCTTTCCGCCGGCGCTTGCGCCATAGAGCGTCGGCCGTCCGACGAACACCATCTGGGCACCGAGGCATCGCGCCACGACAGCATCCGAGCCGCGCCGGATGCCGCTATCGAACATCACCACCAGCTTGCTGCCGACGGCCGCGACCACATCGGCCAGCATATCGATGGCTGCCGGCGAACGGTCGAGACCCATGCCGCCGTGATTGGACACGATCACACCGTCCGCGCCGCCCTCTGCGACGCGCGAGGCATCGTCGGGATGCAGGATTCCTTTGACGACAAGCGGTCCGCTCCAGAGCTTCCGCAAAGTGTCCAGCATGCTCCATTGCAAGGACTCGAATCGCTGCGCCATGAAAAGCTTGTGGCCGGAATAGGCCGGCGCATCAGGCGCGACATAGGGCTGCCAGGATCCGATCGCGGCCGCATCGTTGCGCATATAATCCAGCAGCCACGCCGGATGCGCGAGGGATTCCACCATGCTGCCGAGCGTCGGCCTGGGTGGGAAACCGGCGCCGGATCGCATCTGATTTTCGTTCTTCGGCGGCGCGCCCATATCGACGCTCCACACCAGGACGCCGACGCCTGAATCGCGCGCGCGGCGCACCATGTCGGCGGTGATGTCCGGATCCTTGGCAGCATAGATCTGCGACCAGACCTGTCCCGGCGCCCGCGCAGCAACTTTTTCGACGGGTTGCGCACTCACGCCGGACAAGATCATAGGAATGTTAGCTTCAAGCGCCGCTTCGGCCAGCATCAATTCGATGCCGTTGCGCATCACGCCGATGAATCCGGTCGGCGCAATGCCAAAACAGGTCGAATAGCTCTTGTTGAAGATCGTTGTCGATTGATCGCGCGGGCGGCCGTTGCGCAGGACGCGCTGCACAAGCAGATA
>JAQGJO010000057.1 GCA_028290595.1 Hyphomicrobiales bacterium
CCGCAACTCGGTAGCCCTTGAAGCCCGACAAGGTGACGAGGCGTTCGTTAGCCAGGCTGGACAGGGCCTCTCTGAGCGGGCTGACGCCGACTTTATACTTCTCCCGCAGGGCATCGAACTTCAGCGGCGCGGCCGGAGCGCAGCGGCCATTCAGGATGTCATCTCGCAGGCGCAGATAGACATCATGCGCGATCGTAATGTGCGCCTTGTCACCCGCTGCCGCCGTATCCGTCGCGCCGCGCATCGTCTCTCCCTCCGTCGTGTCTTGGAACATAGATACCACTCTTGACAAATTTTCCAAGATCGTTCTTTTTTCCAATTCTAATAAGAACTGCAGTTCTGAAAAGAAATAGGTGGAGGAAGCGGGATGAACTGGCGCAACAAAGTGATCGGATGCTGGGCTCTGGCGCTAATGGGCGTCGCGGCACTGTCTCCGGCAAATGCCGAGCCGCTCAACATCCGCATCGCCTGGTCGACCATGCCGACCCATCTCATCCCGGCGCTCTACATCAAGAAAGACATCCTGAAGCATTACGGCAAATCCTATGTGGTCGATCCGATCCAGTTTCGCGGCAGCTCGCCGCAGTTGACGGCATTGGCGGCGCGCGAGATCGACATCGCGACCTTGGGCCCCGCGCCCTTCGCGCTCGGCATCACCAACGCCAAACTCGACCTGAAGATCGTTGCCGACGTGTTTCAGGATGGCGTTCCCGGCTTCCTGACCATGCAATTCCTGGTCAAGAACGATGCTGGCATCGCCTCGGCAGCCGATCTCAAGGGCAAACGCCTGGCATCGAACGCCATCGGCTCGACGGCGGACACGGCGATCCGCGCCATGCTGCACCGATCCGGATTGAACCCGGACAAGGACGTCAACATCCTTGAGGCGGGATTTCCGAATATGCAGGCGATGCTGGAGAGCGGCAGGATCGATCTCGCCAGCGGCGCGCAGCCCTTCACCGGCCGCATGTTGCAGACCGGCAAGATCAAAGTGCTGTTTGACGGCGGCGAGGCTTTCGGCGGCCCGACGCAGGGCGTGATGCTGACGGCGCGGGCGAGCTTCCTCGCGGCCAATCGCGCCGCCATGCAGGATTTCTTCGAGGATCATGTCCGCGCGGTGCGCTGGTTTCTCGATCCGGCCAATCGCGACGAAGCCATCAAGATCGTCTCGACCTTCATGAAGGTCGACGGCAAGCAGTTGAGTAATTTCCTCAGCAAGGACGATTATTATCGCGATCCCTGGCTGAAACCCAATATTGCCGGCACGCAGAAGGTGCTCGACTATTCGGTCGAGTTCGGCTTCATCCCGGAGAATATCAAGGCTTCGGACAACGCCGATCTCTCGTTCATCGAGGAAGCGCGCCGGAGAATCGGCGAATGAATGTGTCGGTGACTGCGGTCCCTCACGCTGCGATCGCACCAGGCGGAACCGGCATTTCGATCGACAAGGTCTCGCACATTTTCAATCGCGGCGCGGCCAATGAATTCGTGGCGCTTGATCAGGTTTCGCTCGCTATCAGGCCCGGCGAGTTTCACTGCCTGCTGGGACCAAGCGGTTGCGGCAAGAGCACGCTGCTCTATCTCATCGGCGGCTTCATCGAGATCCAGACAGGCGATATCGCCACGGCGCGCGGCAAGGTGTCGGCGCCCGGTCCCGACCGCGGCGTCGTCTTCCAGAATTTCGCCCTGTTTCCCTGGCTGACGGTTCGCGACAACATTCTCTATGGGCTGAAGAAGCGCAGGCTTCCCAAGGCGGAGCGCGAGGACATTGCGCGCAAATTCATCGACCTCGTGCATCTGCGCGGCTTCGAGAATTCTTATCCGTCGCAACTGTCGGGCGGCATGCAGCAGCGCGCCGCCATCGCCCGCACCCTGGCGATCGATCCGGACATCCTGCTGATGGACGAACCGTTCGGCGCGCTCGATGCGCAGACTCGCCGCCTGATGCAGGAGGAACTGCTCGGCATCTGGAAAACCTCATCGAAGATCGTTGTCTTCGTGACGCACGACGTGCAGGAAGCGGTCTTCCTCGCCGACCGCGTATCGGTGATGAGCGCGCGTCCCGGCCGGATTGCCCATGTGATTGAAGCCGGCTTCAACCGGTCTTCTGATCCCGATATCGTCCGCAGCCCTGCCTTTGTGGAATGCAGCGAAAACCTCTGGCAGCTCGTCAAGACGCAGGCCAATCTGCAAAGCGCCAGGAGCGCAACATGAAAGTGCTGCGGGCTCTGCTGCGCTATGCCCCGGTCGCCATCGTCGCGCTGGCCTGGGAACTCGTCGTCAGGCTGGGCCTCGTCTCCGATCAGATTCTTCCCGCCCTCAGCGATGTCGCAGCCGCTTGGTGGAGACTGATGGTCGAGGGCGACATTCCGTTGCATGCGAAGGCGTCGTTCGGCCGTGCAGCTTACGGTCTTGCCATCGCGGCGGTTGTCGGCGGCGTCGGCGGCCTGGTGATGGTGCAGAGCAGGACCGCTTATCGCCTGCTTAATCCAATCCTGCAGATGCTGTACCCCATCCCCAAATCGGCGCTCATTCCGCTTGTCCTGATCTTTTTCGGCATTGGCTCCGCCTCAAAGGTGTTTCTCATCGCGCTCGGCTGCACCTTGCCGATTCTGCTCAGCACATTGAATGGCGCGCGTGGCGTCGATCGCTCCGTTCTCTGGTCGGCGCAAAGCCTTGGCGCCAGCAGGCTGGCGACCTTATGGGAGATACGCGTGCCCGCCGCCATGCCGGAAATTCTGGCCGGCGCGCGCACCGCCACAGCATTCTGCTTCATTCTTCTGGTCAGTTCCGAACTGCTGATCTCGCGCGATGGTCTCGGCTATCTCATCGCCAATTTCGGCGAGGCTGGTGTCTATCCCGAAATGTTCGCCGTGATTCTGACAGTGGCTTTCACCGGCTTTTGTGCCGACCGGCTGCTGCTGGCTTTATCGCGCTTCATGCTGCGCTGGCAGGCGACGTCATGAGCCGGCCCGCCACTGCCACCACGTTTGCCGCCGACCGGCTGCTCGATGTCGCTGTGCCGGCAGCGCTGCTCATCATCTGGTTCATTGTCGGCCATTGGAAGCTGGTCGATCCGTTTCTGGTGCCGCCTCCGGCCGA
>JAQGJO010000078.1 GCA_028290595.1 Hyphomicrobiales bacterium
AACGAGGGCGATGTTCTGGTGGTTGCGGGCAAGGGCCACGAGACCGGGCAGATCGTGCGCGGCACGGTGCTGCCGTTTTCCGATCATGAGGCTGTGCGTCACGCCCTGGCGGAGGCCGCCTGATGAGCGCAGCTGAACTCTGGAGCGGGCCAGAACTTTGGACGGGTCTTGGATTGTTCGTGCCGCTGGAGGCGCGGATGTCCGGCAAGGTGCCGCCCTTCGTCTCCGGCATTTCGATCGACACGCGAACCGTGCAATCTGGCGATCTGTTCTTTGCCATCAAAGGCGACAATAACGACGGTCACGATTACGTCGCGGCTGCGCTGGAAAAGGGCGCGGCCGCGGCTGTCATCGACGAGGCGCATGCCAACGACCTGCACGGACTTGGCTCGCTCTATGTCGTGCACGACGTGCTGCCGGCGATGGTGCGCCTGGGGCGTGCGGCGCGGGCGCGCAGCGCCGCCGGCATTGTCGCGGTGACGGGCTCCGTCGGCAAAACCAGCACGAAAGAAGCGTTGCGCGTGGTGCTGTCGCGGTTTGGGCAAACCCATGCGTCGGCTGCGTCCTACAATAATCATTGGGGCGTGCCGCTGACCCTGGCGCGCCTGCCGCGCGAGGCGCAGTACGGCGTGTTCGAAATCGGCATGAACCATGCCGGTGAAATCACGCCGCTGGTGGATATGGTGCGCCCGCATGTGGCGATCGTGACGACGATTGCGGCGGTTCATCTCGAACATTTCGGTTCGGTCGATGCCATTGCCGACGCCAAGGCGGAAATCTTCAGCGGGCTCGATACCAACGGCGTGGCGATCATCCATCGTGACGTGGCGCAATTCGACCGTCTGCGCGCGGCCGCGCAGGCCGCGACGACCGGCAATGTCTGGGGCTTCGGCAAACATGAAAGTGCCGATGCGCGGCTTGTATCGGTCACGCGCGATGGCAGCGGTTCGCAGGTTGTTGCCAATGTGCTCGGCCGCGAGGTGCGTTATTTCATTGGCGCGCCGGGCACGCATCTGGCGATGAATTCGCTCGCCGTGCTTCTCGCCAGCCACGCTTTCGGCCTCGATCTCGATGAGGCAGGAGCAGCGCTGGCCGATTTCGTAGCGCCGGCCGGCCGCGGCCAGAGCCTGTCGCTGAGGGTCGGCGACGGCGCCTTCACGCTCATCGATGAAAGCTATAACGCCAATCCTGCGTCCATGCGCGCCGCCCTGACCTTGCTTGGCCAGACGCCGGTTGCGCCGGGCGGCCGGCGCATCGCCGTACTCGGCGACATGCTGGAACTGGGGCCTGCCGCAGCCGAGCTGCACCGCGACCTGGCGTCCGCCATCGAGGCCGCGCACGTCGATATGGTGTTCGCGTCGGGTCCTATGTCGAAACATCTTTTCGACGCGCTGCCGGCACGCCTGCAGGCGTGCTGGGCTCCGGCTTCGGCCGGGCTGACCGATGCGGTCATCGAAGCGGCGGGCGCGGGCGACGCAATCATGATCAAGGGATCGAACGGCAGCAAGATGGCCCCCATCGTCGCGGCGCTGAAAGATCGATATACACAGCCGGCGCAAGACGAGGACGCCTTATGCTGACATTTCTGACTGAATTTTCGCCCCATTTCAGCGGGCTCAATCTGTTTCGCTACATTACCTTTCGCACCGGCGGCGCGACAGCCACCGCGCTGCTGTTTGTTTTTCTGTTCGGCCCGGGCATTATCAACGGACTGCGCGCCAAGCAGGGCAAGGGACAGCCGATCCGCGAAGACGGACCCGCGAGCCACCTGCTGACCAAGAAGGGCACGCCGACGATGGGCGGCCTGATGATCCTGTCGGGCGTCGTCGTGTCGACCTTGCTGTGGGCCAATCCGAGAAGCGTCTATGTCTGGATCGTTCTGTTCGTGACGCTGGGCTTCGGCGCCATCGGCTTCTACGACGATTACCTGAAGGTGACGAAGCAGTCGCATAATGGCTTTTCCGGCCGCATGCGCCTGGCCAGCGAAACCGTGATTGCCGTGCTCGCCTGCTATTTCCTGATGTGCGCCAGCGTCACACCGCCGGTGAACAATATAGCCGATTTCTTCAGCTCCTTCGGTGCACCCTTCCGCCTGCATGTGCCGGCGGCGCGGCTGTTCGTTCCCTTCGTCAACGAATACATTCTCTATCTCGGCTGGTTCTTCCTGGCCTTCGGCGGCTTTGTCATCGTAGCCGCCGGCAATGCGGTCAATCTGACGGATGGTCTCGACGGCCTTGCCATCGTACCGGTGATGATCACCGCGGCGACATTCGCGATGATCGCCTATCTCGTCGGTAATTCCATCTTCTCAAATTACCTCGGCATCAATTTTGTGCCCGGCACCGGCGAACTGGCGGTGGTCTGCGGGGCGCTTGTCGGCGCCGGCATCGGCTTCCTCTGGTTCAATGCGCCGCCGGCGCTGATCTTCATGGGCGACACTGGTTCGCTGGCGCTCGGCGGCCTGCTTGGCACCATCGCCGTCGCCGTCAAGCATGAGTTCGTGCTCATCATCGTCGGCGGCCTGTTCGTGATGGAAGCGCTCTCGGTCATCATCCAGGTTGGCTATTTCAAGATGACCGGCAAGCGCATCTTCCTGATGGCGCCGTTCCATCATCATCTCGAAAAGATGGGCTGGCAGGAGCCGCAGATCGTTATTCGTCTCTGGATCATTTCGTTCGTCCTGGCGCTGTTGGGCCTGGCGACCTTGAAGGTAAGGTGAGGAGAAGCACATGGGCTCTCGCGCGGAACGCTCATTTGTCTCGGAATGGTGGTGGACGGTCGATCGCTGGACATTGGCTGCCGTCGGAGTGCTGATGGTCGCGGGCATCGTGCTGACCATGGCCGGCTCGCCGGCGGTGGCCGAGCGGCTCGGGCTGTCGACATTTCATTTCGTCAATCGCCAGATCATCTATCTCGTGCTGGCCGCCATTCTGATGGTGGCGACATCGTTTCTGTCGCCTCGTATGGTGCGGCGCTCCGCGCTGCTCGTTTTCATCCTCAGTATGGTGCTGATCTTCGCGGCGCTGCAATTCGGCGCCGAGATCAAGGGCGCGCGCCGCTGGATCTTCGGCATTCAGCCTTCGGAGTTCGTCAAACCTGCCTTTGTCATTCTCGCCGCCTGGGCGTTCGCGGAAGGTGCGCAGCGCAAGGACATGCCGGGAACGGCGCTTGCCATCCTGCTGCTGCCGGCGACCATCGTTCCCTTAATGCTGCAACCCGACTTCGGCCAGACCATGTTGATCTCGCTGGTCTGGGCCGCGCTCTTCTTCATGGCCGGCTTGCACTGGTTCTGGGTCGCGGGCATCGGCGGCATCGGCGTCACCGGCGTTTTCTTCGCCTATAAAACCCTGTCGCACGTGCGGCTGCGTATCGACAAGTTTCTCGATCCGCCGGTCGCGAGCATGACAGGCGGCCCGAGCGCGACGTTTCAGAGCGATACGGCGGTCGAGAGCATCATCAATGGCGGCTGGCTCGGCCGGGGCCCGGGCGAAGGCACGATCAAGCGCATTCTGCCGGACTCGCACACCGATTTTATCTTCGCCGTCACCGGCGAGGAATTCGGCATCGTCATGTGCCTGGCGCTCATGCTGGTGTTCGCCTTCATCGTGCTGCGCGGACTGAGCATGGCCTCGCGCAGTGAAGACGCCTTCTGCCGCTTCGCCACCGCGGGTCTCGTCATGCTGTTTGGTCTGCAGGCCATCATCAATATGGCGGTCAACCTGCACATCATACCGCCCAAGGGCATGACCTTGCCGTTCATCTCCTATGGCGGCTCGTCATTGATGTCGATCGCGCTGACCATGGGCTTTCTCATCGCCGTGACGCGCAAGCGTCCGCGCTCCGAGATCGCGGAGCGGCTCGGCTGATGGCATCCGACAGGGCGGTTTTCGTCGCAGCCGGCGGAACCGGCGGCCATCTTTTTCCGGCCGAAGCGCTGAGCAATGAATTGGCTGCGCGGGGCGTTGCGGTCGAACTTGTCACTGACGATCGCGCGCTCAAATTCGGCAAGGCCTTCCCCGCCCGCGCCACCCATGCCGTGCGCGCCGCGACGCCGACCGGCGGATCGATCGTGTCCAAAGGGCTGGCCGTCCTGCAACTCGGCCTTGGTGTCATTGAAGCCCGTTCGCTGATCGGCAAGGCGAAGCCTTTGTGCGTCGTCGGTTTCGGCGGCTATCCGACGGTTCCGCCGGTGCTCGCGGCGGCGATGCTGCGGGTGCCGACGATCCTGCATGAACAGAACGCGGTGATGGGACGGGCCAACCGTTTCATGGCCGGCCGCGTCACACGCATCGCCACCGGCTTTACCGGCCTGGCGGGCGTCGATGCCGCCATGCGGGCCAAATCCACCCATACCGGCAACCCCGTGCGCCCCGCCGTCATCGAGGCGGCGCGACTGCCGTTTCCAGATTTCGCCGACGGCAAGTTGCGGCTTCTGGTGACCGGCGGGTCGCAGGGCGCGCGCGTCATGTCCGACATTGTGCCTGCCGCCATCGCCGCAATGCCGCCGGATCTGCGCGCCCGGCTTGTCGTCGTGCAGCAGGCACGCGGCGAAGACGAAGCGCGCGTGCGTGAGCTTTACAAGCGCTATGCGGTCGATGCTGAGGTCGCGCCCTTCTTTGCCGATTTGCCGGCGCGGATGGCTCAGGCGCATCTGATCATCGGCCGTTCCGGAGCCTCGACCGTCTCGGAACTGGCGGTCATCGGCCGGCCCAGTATCCTGGTGCCTTTTCCGTTCGCGCTGGATCAGGATCAGGCCGCCAATGCCGAGCATTTGCAGGCGGTTGGGGCGGCGCAGGTCGTCCGGCAGGCCGATTTCTCGGCCGATTGGCTGGGCAAAGCGCTGGAACAGGCCCTTGGCGACCACGAGGGGTTGACGCGGCGGGCGCAAGCAGCCAAGAGCGCGGGCATTCCTGACGCCGCCGCGCGGCTTGCCGATCTGGTCATGCAGACAGTGGGCGGCGCGGCAGCTTAACTGGACCGGAGCCTGACTTATGAATCTGCCCCGCGAACTTGGTCCGATCCATTTTATCGGCATCGGCGGCATCGGTATGTCGGGCATTGCCGAAGTGTTGCTCAATCAGGGCTATGCGGTGCAGGGCTCGGACGCGAGCGAGAACGCCAACGTGCAGCGCCTGCGCGAACGCGGCGCGAAAATTTTCATCGGCCACAGCGCCGACCATCTCGGCAAGGCCGAGGTGCTGGTGGTGTCGACCGCGATCCGCCGCGACAA
>JAQGJO010000095.1 GCA_028290595.1 Hyphomicrobiales bacterium
CCTTCGCTTCGCGTGGCGCCAGCTCCCGCGAGGCTTCCGCAACCACGTCGCGCAGCCATTGGTAGACCGGATCGCGATGGGTGCGCTCGTGCCAGATCATCGAGAAGTGCAATTTGGGAAGCGCGACAGGCGGCATCAGAATTTGCAGCGACTTCGGCCCGGCATAGCGTTGCGCCAGGCCGCGCGGCACCAGGGCAATCATGTCAGTTTCGGCGACGACCTCCGGCGCGATCAGAAAATCAGACACCAGCAGGCCGATCTTGATCTCACGGTCGAGCGCGGCGAGTGCGCTCTCGAGGCTGAGCGCATATTGCGGCGTTCCCATCGGCCGTACCGCCACATGGGGAAAGGCGCAAAACTGATCCAGAGACAGGGTGCCGCGAATCTTGGCGTGCTTGCGCCGCGCGATGCAGACGAGCGATTCATCAAACAGGGGGCGAACGCGCAATTCCTGCGGCGGCTGTTCAGAATATCCGATGCCGAGCGCGACGCGCCCCTCCTCGAACCAGCTTTTGAGATAGACCGGACTTGTGGGCCGCGAGACAATGCTTGCAAGCGGCGCTTCGCGCTCAAGCCGCTTGATCAAAGTCGGCAACAGGATGGAGAAGACATATTCGGTTCCGACCAGTGTGAACGGGCCAGTGGCGGTCGCTGGATCGAACTTCCTGCGGCCGCCGAGCAGGTCGCGGCTCTGGCCGAGAATGGCGCGCACCGGTTCGATCAGTTCCTGCGCGCGCTGGGTGGGAACCATGCCGCGCGGCGTGCGAATGAGCAGCGGATCGTCGAAAATTTCCCGCAGCCGTTTGAGGGCGAGGCTCATGGCGGGCTGGCTCAGATTGACCCGCTCCGCCGCGCGCGAAACGCCGCCTTCCGTATAGAGCGCTTCGAGATAGACCAGGAGATTGAGATCGATCCCGGCGCGGTTGATGCCAATGCCGGCGGCATCGAGCCGCGCGAGCAATGTCTCCTCCCGTTGAATGCCATCCTTGGCCATTATGGGTCCCGTCGGACGCTTGCGCGCAACGCCAATGACCGATTGGAATTGCTTTACTTATAAAGGTTTTCATCAGCCTGTTGTTTTGTCAAATGCTTGCAGGCAGCCGCGATATATCGCCGGACTAATAGCCTCTATTAGAGTTGCAAATGCGCGGAAGCGGCGGACGCATGCTACCCATCGCGAAAGAGAGCGATCAGGGAGCGCGGCCAATGGGCAATAAACCAGACCCGCAACTGGACCCGAAAGCAGCCGGCGCACGACGGCTGGAGGGCAAGGTCTGCGTCGTCACCGGCGCCGGACAAGGCATCGGCCGCGCGACCGCCAGACGACTGGGGGCGGAAGGCGGCAAGATCGTCGTCGCCGAGCGGGTCGAGGCCAGCGCTTCGGCAACGCTGCAGGAATTGCGCGATCACGGCGTCGAGGCCATCAAGGTGCTTGCTGATGTCAGCAAGATGGATGAGGCGCGCGCGTTGATGCGCCAGAGCGTGGATGCGTTCGGACAGATCGACGTGCTGGTGAATGTGGTCGGCGGCACCATCTGGTGGCAGCCCTATCATCTCTACAGCGAGGAGCAGATCCATCTCGAACTCGAGCGCTCGCTGTTCACGGCGCTGTGGTGCTGCTCGGCGGCGCTGCCGCACATGATCGAACGCAAATCCGGTTCGATCGTCAATCTCTCGTCGTTCGTGACGCGCGGCGGCCTCTACCGTGTGCCTTATGCGGTCAGCAAAGGCGGCATCGAGGCGCTGACAAAAACGCTCGCCGGCGAATATGGCCGGCACGGCATTCGCGTCAACGCCGTCTCTCCGGGTGGAGCCGCCGTGCCCGATCGCGTGACGTCGCGATTGATGCTTGCTCCGGGTATCAACGCGGACCCCGCACCGCTGACCGATGCCTATTTTGCCGAAGCCAGGGGCGACCTGCAGAAGCTGGCCCTGCAGCGCCAGAGCCAGCCAGACGAACAGGCGGCCGCGATTGCCTTTCTCGCCAGTGACGACGCGTCTTATATTACCGGCCAGATTCTCAACTGCTTCGGCGAGCCGTAAAGTCAGGGGGTGTCATTCCCGTCAAGCGAAGCGCAGAGCGGGAATCCAGGCAACGTAACGTGCCCCCCTTAGCTCCTGGTTTCCCGCTCGCGCCTTTCGGCGCGTCGGGAATGACAGTCGCGAGTCAGAAGTTACCGCCCTTCAACGATCGCGCTGGCCCGGCTGACGATTTCCGGACGCGTCGCGACGATGCGCTTCACATAGGCCGAGAGTTCATCGCCCCACATCGGCAAAATTTCCGCGCCACGTTTGTCCGCGTCGGCGAGAAATGCCTTGTCGGCGATCATATCGGCGAAGGCTTTCTTCAAGATTGCCATCGCCTGTTCATTGGTGTCGGGCGGCGCTGCAAATCCCCGGCCGATGGTCGAGATGGACGCCAGAAATGTCAGAATCTCCTTCGCATCACCGTCTTGCGCCAGTTCGACGACCGAGGGCACGTCGGGAAACAGCGGATGCCGGAAATCCGCGTATTGCACCACGACTTTGACCTTGCCGCTGTCGAGCCATTCCTTCAATTGCTCCTTGAACAGTATAGCGGGCGAAACCGTCGCCTGAATTTCGCCGCGCTCCATCGCGATGCGTGTGGCGCCGGTGCCTGGATAGCCGCTGACGATTTTCCACTTGGTGCCCACCAGCGCATTCGTCGCGCGGGGCAGATCGTTGTGGACGCCGCCAACGCCGACCGCGCCGGTGATGGTTTCCATCTTCATGACGTCGGCGATGGACTTGGCCGGCGCGTCTTTCCAGATCATATGGACCGGCACGTTCGGCGCCAGCCGGACGATGTATTTGAAAGTCGTCGCGTCGTAACGGGCACCTGAAATCTTGCGGGCCTGGAAGGTTGCGACATCCTGCGCGATGACGGCGATCGTCGTGCCGTCCCTGGGCGCAATCGCCTGCAGGTAATTCAGCGACGCGATGCCGGACGCGCCCGGCATATAGGAAATGATAACGGCCGGATTGCCGGGGATGAAGCGGCCGAGATGCTGACTGGCGAGAAAGCCGTATAATCCATAGCCGCTGTCGATATTGTCCGCCGGCAGAATGATGCGCACCTGCTTGCCGGCGTAGTACTCGGCGGCCGATGCAGTATCTGTTGCTGCGCAGAGCGCACCAAAGCCCAGCATCGTTACGAAGATTATATTTTTGTGCCCCATGTTTTCCCCCAACCCCAAATTGTTCGGCCGTTCACTGCGCCAGCGCCGAATGATCGGAGCGAAAAGCTGAATAGGCCATCGGTGATTCCGAGGCCTCGTCGTTGATCTCGATGTCGAGCACGACTTCTTTATCGGGCGTCACTTCGAGGATGCGGGCATAGCCCCAGCTCCCGACATTCGAGCCGGCTGGAACGCCATCGCGCAGGCATATGCCGCCGAACGTGAGAATGGTGTTGCCGGTGCGCGGCAGCCGGCGCGCGCCGCCCTGGTAGCAGGCAAACACGCGTGGCGTTACGAACTCGCCAAACTCCCAGACCTGCCGCACCTTGCGGCCGGCTTCGTCGATTTCAAACTCGACGGCGCGGCTGAAATTCTGCGCCGGCTCCAGCGGCGGCTGGTATGCACCGGCGCGGAAATTTCCATTGTCGAAACACAGCACCCGGTTAGGCGCGGGGGCAGAGCAATCGTGCTGATGAAACTGCCATCTGAACGCGCCTTCAGGCTGCAGCAGATGTTGCGTCCAGGGCGCCGACCATTCGCTGGGATTGCCGAGAATCCAGCGAATCCTGCCGTCTTTGCGGCCAAGTTTGACGATGCAATCCTGATGGCGAACGGAGATGACGAGGCAATCGTCCGCAGCGTCATAGGCGACCGCATTGGCGTGCGACCAGTCGTGAGCGCCGGGAAACCCGAGCTTGTGCCAATAGCTATCCATGGAGCCGCGGGTGATGCGGTAGGGGTCGAGGATGTCGAGAAGCCGGTGCTCGCGCACGAGCTGCCCTGTCTGCGTCACCTCTTTGATCACATCGCCGACGATGGATGATTTTTGCCGTGGCGCATTGCGATCCATCGTGCTGGTGGGCCAGCCGTCGTAGTCGCGCTGTTCGGCATCGAGGATGAGGAGATTGCCGTCCGGCAGAACGTTGACGGTGTGATGAAGCTGATTGATCGGCAGCTCGACGCTGCCGGCGGGCGGCGTCAGGCCGGCCCATTTGTCGCGCGAATGCCAGATGCGATGGGTGGTTCCGTCGGCGCCGACTTCATAGAGCAACCCTTGAGCGGATTGCGAAAACAGAATGCGACCCGAGGGAAGGCAACGCAGGTCCTGCGACGTGCCCTGGAATTTTTTGTTCAACACGATCTGGCCATTGCCGCCGACGCCGATCAGCCAGCCATACTGGGCGCGCACGCCCGCACCGCCGGGGCGCGTGGTGAAATAGATCGTGCCCGGCTCGCGCTTCGACGCCACGCAGGAGTTGAGACGGATGGGAGGGCTTTCAGCCGACACGCGGCGCCTCCCCGATAGGACGACTGGACATTTGTTTCCCCCAACATTTGCGTTCCTTGCAGGGTGGGTTGCCATCCAGGCCAGTTCAAGGGAAAACACCCTGAAATGCCATCAGGTGGCACGCTGGGAAATCGCTAGGGAGACGTCCGTGACCGGTCCATTGCAGACGCGCTCCGTCCATCGCGCCCTCGATGTCCTGCAGTTCCTGAGCGAGAACGGCCCCTCCGGCTTGCACCGGCTGCACATGGGCACTGGACTTTCCAAAAGCACCCTGCGCCGCCTTCTCGCAACCCTGGTCGAGCGCCGCTTCGTCAGAACCGGCATCAGCGATGCCATGTACCGGTCCAACACCGCCCTGCCGGATCATCCGCGCGCCGGGCTGATCGTGCAGATTGGCCAACTCGTCGAGGTGGCGCGGCCGCACATGCTGGCGTTGACGACGCAAGCCCGCTGGCCGGTCGATCTGCATATCTACGTGCATGGACGCATGCAGATTCTCGATTCGACCAGAGGTCTCAGCCCGTTTCCCTCCAGCCAGATACTGAAGCCCGAGACGGAGCTGAACGTGTTCGCCGCCGCCAGCGGATTGGCCTTTCTGGCTGCGCTTGATGACGAGCGGGTACTGGCGATCGTCGACGAGCTGAAGAACGATATGTTTTCGTCCCTCGCCCGCTTCGGAATAAAGCCGGCGCGGCTGCTGAAGGACCTCGCGGACATCAGGCGGCAAGGGTTTGCGACGCGCAGGCTTTCGCAATCGACGCCCGGCGACCGCAATGCCATCGCCGTACCGCTGTTTGAAAAAGAGGCCGCCGCAGCGCATTTTCAAGCGAAGTGGACACCGGTTCGCGTTAAGAAAATGCGCTCTTTAAATAAACCGGACGCGTCTTTCCGATCCAATGGATCGGAAAACGCTGTCGGCGCGCTGTCGATGAGCTGGAAGCGAAAGCTGATGACACCGGACGATTTCGCCATCCAGAATCTGGCGGCGCTCAAGCATGCGGCGGATGAAATATCGGCGTCGCTGAATGCGACCGAGCAACGTACCGGACCGGCTTCATCAGCTCCGCTGCGAGGCGTGCCAGGACACCATCATGCGCTCGAGCAGGCCAACGATTGAGAACAGGCAGGAGGCGACGATGGCCAGGATGATGACGACCGAGAACATGATCGTCGTATCGAGCGTGCCGCTCGCCTGGACCAGCAGATAGCCCCAGCCACTGTCGGAGGCGACGAATTCACCGATGATGCCGCCGATCACCGCGAGGCTGGTGGCGACCTTGATGCCGGCGAAGATCGACGGCATGGCGTGGGGCAGCCGCATGCGCAGGAAAATCTGCAATCTGTGGGCGCGCAGCACGCGCGCCAGACGCAGCAGATCCGGCTCGATGGCGATGAGGCCGCTGATGGTCGAGACCAGGATTGGAAAGAAGGCGATCGAACTGGTGATCAGCACGCGCGGCAAGAATCCGTAGCCGAACCAGACGACGAAGAGCGGCGCCAGTGCCACTTTCGGAATCGCGTTGAACGCGACGATAATCGGATACAGCAGCTTTTCAGCGACCGGAATAGCGACAATGGCAATGCCGAGCGGGATCGCCACGACAATGCTGATCACCAGGCCGGCGATGATTTCGCCCATGGTGACGAGACCGTGGGACGCCAGCAGCGAGCGCTCGCTCCAGGTCCGCATCAGCACATCCCAGGGGGCCGGCAGGATGTAAGGCGCGGGCTTCATGACCACGATGAGGAGCGCCCAGGCGCCGAGCGCCAAGGTCACCGATGCCAGGGTCCAGATGAGGGCTTTGACTCTCGTCTCGAGTTCGAAGGAGCGCTCCTTGACCTGTTCGAGGATCGCGCTGGTATCAGCCATGGATCACTCCGAGATTGGCGAACATGCCGTGGATTTTGGTGACGTAGCGGGCGAAGGCTTCCGATTCACGCGTCTTCATGTTGCGCGGCCGGGGCAGATCGATATCGACGATCTCTTGAATCTGGCTGGGGCGCGCCGTCATGATGGCGACCCGATCGGCCATGAACACGGCCTCGGGGATTTCATGGGTCACGAGGATGGTCGTGCGCGGCTTTTCCAGGGACAGCCGTTGCATGTCGAGTTGCATCTGCTCTCTTGTGAAGGCGTCCAATGCGGCAAAGGGTTCATCGAGCAGGAAGATATCCGGATCGTCGATCAGCGCCCGGCAGATCGCCACCCTCTGGCGCATGCCGCCCGAAAGCTCATAGGGCCGCTTGTCTTCGAACCCGCCAAGCCCGACTCTGTTGAGCAGCGACATGGCGCGATCGACATGCGCCCTGGGGTCTTGCCCGATCAGCGCATAGGTCAGCATGACATTGTCGAGAACCGAGCGCCAATCAAGCAGCTGTTCGCTCTGGAAGACGAAGCCAAGTTCTGGGATAGGGCCTGCAAGCGGCAGGCAGTTCACGAGAATCTTGCCGCTGCTCGCCTACAGCAGGCCGGCGATCATCATCAGCAGGGTGCTCTTGCCGCAGCCGCTGGGGCCAAGCAGCGCGAGAGTTTCGCCGCGCGCCAGATCGAAGCTCGCCGCCTCCACCGCGACGACCGTGCCGGTGCGGGTCTGGTAGACCTTGCCGGCGTCCTGCAGCGAAATGAAAGCCGCTTCCTCGCCTTTGTCTTCAGGC
>JAQGJO010000123.1 GCA_028290595.1 Hyphomicrobiales bacterium
TGCAGATCGTCGGCGAAGAGAAGCCCGGTGTTCGTCAGGCTTTTGGCGTCGAGACCGAAGCGGGCGAGCTGGATCACCAGATAGGCCGCCATGGCGCTCGATGGGCCGAGGCCGAACACCAGAATGCGCCGCGCCGCGACCATGCTTGCCACCGCCTCCTCGAATTGTTGCGGCGTGATGGATTTACGCAGGCCCTCCAGCGAATGCAGATGGATCTGCAGTGTCGTCTCGAAAGCATTGGACAGGCTGGAGCCGACTTCGCCCAGCGTGCGCGTCAGCCGGTCGGCCGGCGACAGCGAATTGCGCAATTCGCCGGCCAAGGTCCGGCGCAGATCGTCGATACCGGAAAAGCCGAGCGCCTTGGTCGTGCGCAGGATGGTGGCGTCGCTGGTCCCGGCTTTCGCCGCCAGGGCCGCCGCCGAGGCGATGAGGACCTCCTCGCGATTGTCCTGAAAATACCGCGCCACGCGTTGCTCCGCCGGGCTCATTAGCGCGAAGCGGTCGGTAATTCTCTCGTCGAAGGTCGGCGCCATTGCTGCTTCCCGATTATTTGACTTGACATCTGTTGTGTCCACAACATACGTATCTCATAAATGTAGTAAATACAACATAACACGAGATTGAAGATGGATCCAGTCACATGGAGCGTGGCGGCCCCGGCCATCGGGTCGGCCTTTCTGGCGTCGCTTGTCGAGGTGGTCGAGGCATTTACGATCGTTCTCGCCGTTGGCACATTGCGCGGCTGGCGGCCGGCGGTCCTGGGCACCGGGGCAGGGCTTGCCGTCCTTGCCGTGCTGATCGCTGGGCTCGGCCCGTTGCTCGATCAGATTCCGCTGCATCTTCTGCAACTTTTTATCGGCGTGCTGCTGCTGCTGTTCGGCCTTGGATGGCTGCGCAAGGCGATCCTGCGTGCGGCGGGCATTATGCCTTTGCACGACGAGGACGCGATCTTCGCCGCCTCGTCGGCTGAACTGGCTGATGCCGGCGCCCACAAGCGCGCATCGCTCGACTGGATCGCGGGGATCACCGCCTTCAAAGCCGTGCTGCTGGAAGGGCTGGAAGTGGTGTTCATCGTCATCGCCGTGGGGGCAGGGCGCGGCCTGTTGTGGCCCGCCGCCTCAGGTGCGTTGGCCGCGTGTCTTGCGGTTCTCGCCATCGGCATGCTCGTCCGCAAGCCGCTCGCCAGAGTGCCGGAAAACACGCTGAAATTCGGCGTCGGCGTCATGCTGTCGGCCTTCGGCGTGTTTTGGACCGGCGAGGGACTGGGCATCGACTGGCCGGGCCAGGACGTCGCTTTGGTGGTCTTCGCCCTTCTGTTTCTCGGCGTCGGTCTCTTCACTGCTTCGGCGCTTCGGCGTCCAGCCATGGAGCTTCAACAATGAGCATTCTTCTCGACGTCGCCAAGGAACTCTTCGCCATGTTCCTGACCGATCTCAGGCTTGCCGTCGCCGTTCTGGCGCTGGTGGTGATCGTGGCCGGACTTGTCGCTGCCGTGCACATCGATCCGGTTCTTGGCGGCGGGGTCCTCCTGCTCGGCTGTATCGCCATTCTGCTGGAAGCCGTTTTGCGCGAAGCAAAGCGCCGCCGGGCCTGACGGGCCGCCCGGATATGTCGCCATGATCGGCATTCTGCCCGGCACACAGGCATTTTCCGCTCTATCCTGCATATAAGTTATTCATAACAATCTGAAGATTGACAGCCTTAAATGTCCAGACAATCATAGGGGCGACATTGGGGGCTTAAACATGTTTCGAACGAAACGGGCAGGGATTCAGGCCATTGCGGGCCAGGCCATCGCGGGCTTTGTCGCACTGGCATCTCTCTCGCAGCCATCACTTGCCGCTGAGTGGCCGACGAAGACAGTTACTATTCTTGTCGCGACCGCGGCCGGCGGCAACACCGATCTGATGGCGCGATTGGGCGCCGATTACCTGACGAAGAAGACCGGCAAGTCGTTCGTGGTCGAGAACAGGCCGAGCGCCGGCGGCGTTATCACGACGACCCAGGTCGGCGCTGCGGCGCCCGACGGATATACGCTGATGTTTGCTCCGGCCGCTGTCGCCTTGCTATCGCCGCTGGTGCAGAAACTTCCAGTCGATCCCGAACAGGTGCTTGTCCCGATTACCAATGTCGGCACCGGGGCGCAGATTATCGCCATCAAGCGCAGCCTGCCGGTGAAATCGCTGAATGAGTTCTTCGAGTATGCCAGGGCCAATCCCGGCAAGCTGAATTTTGTGATCGCCGGCGCCAATAACCTGAGTCACATCGTCCCAATCATGTTGTTCAAAAAGGCCAACGTGAATGTCGTCATGGTGCCGACGCGCGGCGAGACGGACGCCATCACCAGCGTGACGTCAGGCTTTTCGGATTTCTATTTCGGCAACGCATCGATCCTGCTGCAATACGCCGACCATGAGTCTATCCGTCTGCTGGCCGTGGGAACTGCGCAAAGAATTCCGGCGGCGCCGGACCTTCCCACGGTTGCTGAAACGGTGCCCGGTTTCCAGATGTCGTCGTGGAACGGCTTCTTTGCACCGAAAGGAACGCCGGAAGAGATACTTCAAGTCATCCGCTCAGCCATTGCCGAGATGGACGCCCAGCCCGAGATGAAAGAAAAGCTCGGCAAACTCGGAATTATTCCTGGTGGACAGACCAGGGAAGAGGTGCAGGCCACTTTTGATCGTGATCGCGCCGCCTTCGCGGCTGGCGTCGCGACTGCGGGCATTGAGAGACAATAGGCGGCGTCAGGAAGACTGAATGACTGCCGCGTTTCAGGGCTGGCCTTCGATCTCCGGCACGTCGGCAATCTTCGGCACCCAGGGCAGCCGGCGTTTCGTCCAGATTTGCCGGGCCGGCCGGCCCAGCTCGTTGCGCTGGCTCAGGGCGCCGACGCGCAAAGTGTAGGTCGCCGGATTGTCGATCGCGCAGGAATAGACCGGCGAGCCGCAGGTGCCGCAAAAGGTATGGACTCTCTTCGCGCCGCTATCGCCGGTTTTGACGTAACGCCGCGGCTCGCCTTTCAGAATGCGGAAGCCGGCGGCGGGAGCAGGGATACCCGCCCGAAACGCCGTGCCCGAGAGCGTCTGGCAGTCCAGGCAATTGCAGATCGCGACCGTGTTGGGTTCGACGTCCGCCTCATAGGCGATCGCGCCGCAATGACATTGACCCTCGACTTTCATTTTCGCGCCTCCTGCTGCTGTAGCGCGTGGACTGGGCTTCTACGGCGCAGAAATCAAGATCGGATGTTGACACATCCGGCTGGGCGTTGAACCATCGAGGAACGGGAACACCTCCGAAAGAAGAGATGTGATGCCATGAGGGTCTGGATAAAAACGGCGGCCATGGTGTCGGCTGTGGCATCGCAAGCGCAATTCGCTTCCGCGCAAGACGCCATCGCCGATTTCTACAAGGGCCGCGTGATTTCCATCTATGTCGGGCTTCCGGCGGGCGGCAGTTATGACACCTACGCCCGGTTGATCGGCGCCTACCTGCCCAAGCATCTGCCAGGCAATCCGACGATCATCATACAGAACATGCCGGGCGGCGGTTCCTTGCGCGCCGCAAACTATGTCTACAACATCGCGCCACAGGACGGCACGGCCGTGGGCGCGATGTCGTCCAACGTTCCGCTGCAGCAGCTTGTCGACGACAGCGCCGTCAAATACGATACGACGAAAATCAACTGGCTGCCGTGTCCGACAGGAACCACGAACCTGCTGGTGGTGCGCTCTGGCTCTCCGGTGAAGACCTTCGACGATCTGCTGACGCATGAAACGCAGCTCGGAACCCTGGCGCCTGGTTCCGGGCCGACGCTCGCCATAGGCATCTATAAATATGTCCTTGGCGCAAAGGTGAAAGCGGTTCTGGGCTATGAGGGCCTGCCTTCGGTCATGCTCGCCATGGAGCGGGGAGAGGTCGATGGTTATTCGACGGTTCCCTTCGACACGTTGCAGCGGGCCTATGGCACGCAATGGAAAGCCGGCAAATTGCGAGTCATTGCGCAGTCCGGCGAGAAAAGGCTCGACGAGCTCTCGGACATCCCCACGACCCTGGAGCTGGCCAAGACGGACGACGATAGAAAGCTGATCGGTTTCATCAACGCCAGTGGGCTCATCACTTTTCCCTATATGATGGGGCCGGGCGTACCGAAGGATCGTGTTGAAGCCATGCGAACGGCGATGATGCAGATCTTCGCCGATGCGGAGTTTCTGCGCGATGCCGCGGCGCGCCAGACGGCGATCAACCCGGT
>JAQGJO010000127.1 GCA_028290595.1 Hyphomicrobiales bacterium
GTCGATGGTCGACAGCAAGATCGTGCCGGCTCTGCACAAATGGGCGGCGCGCGATCCCGACCGTCCCAATGCCTATGGCCTGACGCGAACAGACCGGGTGCGCATGCTGTTTGAAGACGACGGCGGCCGCTTCAACGACGAGAATGTGCTCGACCGCTATCAGTTGCTCTACGAAGCCGGCCTGGTTGAAGAAGCGCGTCGCGATGGACGCGCCAGCCCGCTGATCGACGAGGCGGGGCCGCTCGGCGAACCGATGCGCGACGACCATCGCCGCATTCTGGCGACCGCCATGGGCCGGCTGCGCGCCAAGATGACTTACCGGCCGGTGAGTTTCGAACTGATGGCGGAAAGTTTTACGCTGTCGGCGCTTCTACGCACCGCCGTAGCGCTGGAAGGCCGCCGTCTGCACAAGCAGAACTTTCGCCGCTTCGTCGAGAATTCCGCCGTGGTCGAGGCGACCGGCGGCACCACCCACAGCACCGGCGGGCGGCCGGCGGCGCTGTTTCGCTTCCGCCGCGAAGTTTTGCAGGAACGGCCGGCGCCGGGACTTCGGGTCGGCGTGCGCGGGTAGCGACGGTCCTGAGATTCCATTGAATTTCGGCCGGATAGACCGTCATATGGCGCCCGGCCGCGTCCTCCGATAGGAAGGGCCAAGATTTCACATCCAGACGGCTGCACCCGACATCATGACCGGACCTCTTGCTTCCATTCGCGTTCTTGAACTCGCCCGCATTCTCGCCGGTCCGTGGTGCGGCCAGTTGCTGGCGGATCTGGGCGCCGATGTGGTCAAGGTGGAGCGCTCGGGCGCGGGAGACGACACCCGCCAATGGGGACCGCCCTTCGTCGAGGGCGCCGACGGCGAACCGATGGCCGCAGCCTATTTCTACGGCTGCAATCGCGGCAAGCGCAGCATCGAAGCGGATTTCGAAACGCCGGAAGGCCAGGCGCTGGTGCGCAAGCTCGCCCTGCATGCCGATGTGATCATCGAGAATTTTAAGTTCGGCGGATTGAAGAAATATGGGCTCGACTACGAGAGCCTGAAACAGGTCAATCCGAAGCTCGTCTACTGCTCGATCACCGGCTTCGGCCAGACCGGCCCCTATGCGCCGCGCGCCGGCTATGACTTCCTGGTGCAGGGCATGGGCGGCGTGATGCACGCGACGGGCACGGAGGATGGACCACCGACGAAATCCGGCGTCGCCATCGCCGACATTTTCACCGGACTTTATGCGGCGAACGCCGTACAGGCCGCGCTCATCCGGCGGGCGGAGACGGGCGAAGGCGCCTTCATCGATTGCGCGCTACTCGATTCACAAGTGGCCGTTCTTGGCTATCAGGCGCTGAATTATTTCGTCTCCGACAAGGTCGGCAGCCGCATGGGCAATGCGCATCCCAATCTCGTGCCTTACGATGTGTTTCCCGTCGCCGACGGCGACATCATCATCGCCACGGGCAACGACGGACAGTTCCGCAAGCTGTGCGAGATTCTCGGCGAGCCTGGCCTTTCCAGCGATCCGCGTTTTCTTGCCAACAAGGATCGCGTGCAGCGCCGCGCCGAGCTGACCGATATCCTGCATGGGCTGACGCGAAAGTTCACGCGCGCCGATCTGCTGCCGAAACTCGATGCCGCCTCGGTGCCGGCAGGCCCGATCAATTCCATTGAAGATGTGTTTGCCGATCCGCAGGTCATTGCGCGCGGCATGAGAGTCGATCGGCCCAATCCGCGCGCCAAGGGCGGCACGACACCTGGCGTCCGCTCGGCCATCGTCATCGATGGGCAACCAGCCGCGGCGGCGCGGCCGGCGCCTGATCTCGGCGAACACACGGCAGACGTTCTCAACGACAAGGCCTGGGGAGGCTAAGCCAGTGACAGCTACCAACGCCCGCACGGGCGCGCAGATTCTTGTCGACCAGTTGACGATCCAGGGCGTCGAACATGTGTTCTGCGTGCCGGGCGAATCCTATCTCGCCGTGCTCGACGCCTTCTGCGACGCCAAGATCGAGATCACCGTCTGCCGTCAGGAAGCGGGTGCCGGCATGATGGCCGACGCCTCGGCACGCCTGACCGGCCGACCCGGCGTCGTCTTCGTCACGCGCGGCCCCGGCGCAACCAATGCGGCCCATGCGATTCACATCGCCGAGCATGATTCCATTCCCCTCGTCATGTTCATCGGCCAGGTCGAGCGCGCCATGCTCGGGCGCGGCGCGTTTCAGGAAATGAATTTCGAAGCCTTCTTCGGCTCCACCGCGAAATGGGTGACGGAGATTCACGATCCGGCGCGCATTCCCGAAGTGGTGGCGCGCGCCTTCCATGTCGCCATGCAGGGACGCCCTGGCCCCGTCGTCATCTCGCTGCCTGAAGACATGCTGGTCGAGACGGCGAATGCTGCCGATGCGGCGAGGGTCGAGCCGGCGCATATTCATCCGGGCCTGGGCGAGATGTCGCGCCTGCGGGATATGCTGGCAAAGGCCAAACGTCCCATCGCCATCCTCGGCGGCAGCGACTGGTCAGATGAAGCCTGCAAGACGTTTCGCGATTTCGCAGAGACGTTCGATCTTCCTGTCGTCACCTCGTTTCGCCGCACCATGCTGTTTGATGCGGAACATGCGAACTATTGCGGCGAGTTGAGTCTGGGCGCTAATCCGGCATTGGTGAAGCGCATCACCGATGCCGACCTGGTGCTGCTGATCGGCGGACGCATGGCGGAAGTGCCGTCGCAGGCCTATACGCTGTTCGACATCCCAATGCCGCGGCAGACACTCGTGCATGTGCATGCCGATGCAACGGAACTTGGCCGCGTCTATCAGGCGGCACTGGCGATCAATGCCACGCCGCAGGCATTCTGTGATGTGCTGCCGATGCTTGAAGACCTGAAAGAGATCCCGTGGCGCAGCGAGACGAAAGCGGCGCGCGAGGCCTATCTTGCCTTCACCAGTCTCGATGCGAAGATTCCAGGCGACGTGCAGCTCAACGAAATCATGCTGTGGCTGCGCACCCGCCTGCCGGCCGATGCCATCGTCACCAATGGCGCGGGCAATTACGCCATCTGGGTCGGCCGCTATCTGCGCATCCGCCAGTTCGGCGGGCTGCTGGCGCCCGTGTCAGGCTCGATGGGCTATGGCCTGCCGGCAGCCGTCGGCGCCAAGCGCGTGCGCCCCGACCGCATGGTCGTCAGCTTTGCCGGCGATGGCTGTTTCCTGATGAACGGCCAGGAGTTCGCGACTGCTGTGCAATATAATTTGCCGATCGTCGTTATCGTTATCGACAACGGCATGTACGGCACGATCCGCATGCATCAGGAGCGCGAATATCCCGGCCGCGTTTCAGCGACCTTGCTCAACTCGCCCGATTTCGCTGCGCTCGCGCGAGGCTTCGGCGGCCATGGCGAGACCGTTGTTAAAACGGAAGAGTTCGTACCGGCGTTCGAACGCGCCGTCGCCTCCGGCAAGCCCGCCATCGTGCATGTGAAGATCGACCGCGAGGCGATTACACCGGCGACGACGCTCACCGCAATCCGGCAGGCGGCGCTGAAAAGAGCTGAGACGAATTAGGATTCAAACGACGCAAAGAATCCAGAAGCCCTCATCCTGAGGAGGCGCGAAGCGCCGTCTCGAAGGACGGGGGCGTTGGGCGGCCACCTTGCCGTCATGGCCGGCGTTCTGCCGGCCATCCACGCCGAGACGTTGCGATACGGCTTCAGGAAAGACATCGGCCATATTTGCAGTGGCAGCGCAGCGTCACCGCGTGGATGCCCGCGACAAGCGCGGGCATGACGGAGAGGCCGCAGCGTGACGCCCTCGCCCTTCGAGACGCCTGCTTTGCAGGCTCCTCAGGATGAGGGCTTCTGGGACATGCTGCTACTCGCTCTTCTCCGTCCGCGCCGGCCGGCCCATGGCCTTGACCCGCGTCGACATGCGGATGGCCCGGCGCTCGCGGGCGCCGTCATTCTTGGGTTGAAGAAGCTTGCGATATTCATCGCGCTTGTCGTGAATGGACGCGATCACCAGTCCCATCGGCACGCCGATATCGACGAGCACGGCTTCGGCGAGTTGCAGACTAGCCTCGATGGTTTCCGGCACCGCGTCGGTGGCGCCGATTTCGTAGAGATGGGTGGCATGATTGGCATCGCGCGCACGAGCGACGATGGTGAGATCGGCGCGCGCGTTATGCGCCACCTGGACGACCTGTTCCACGGCCTTCGGTGCATCCATCGTCACGACGACCCCACGTGCGGTGGCGATGCCGCATTTCATCAGGAAGTCCGGGCGGGTGGCGTCACCCCAATAGATTTTCTTGTCCTTGTCCCGTTCCCGCTCGCGCTGCACGAGGCGGGCGTCGTCATCGACGGCGATGTAAGGAATCTTGTGGCGGGACAGCATGTCGCCGACCAACGTACCGACCCGGCCGTAGCCGACGATGATGACGCGCCCTTCCGCTTCTTCGTCGCCGGCTTCCAGGTTTTCGTTGACGACCTTGGGTTCGACCCTCGGCGGCGCCAGCCTGAAGGCGATCGCAGCGACAGCCGGAATGGCGACCATCGAGAGGGTCACGGCAAGCATGACCTGCGAGCCGGCGACCGACGCAATCGCACCTTCTGCAACCGCTGCGCCGACCATCACGAAAGCGAACTCGCCACCCGGCCCGATCAGCAGCGCCGTCTCACGCGCCACCGCGTTCGATAATCCAACCATGCGGGCGATGCCAAAGAGCAACGCCGCTTTGCCGGCGATCAGTGCGACCGCAAGGCCGATGGTCTGGACCGGCTGGCTGAAGACATAAGACAGATTGAGACCTGCGCCGATCGACACGAAAAACAGGCCGAGCAACAGGCCCTTGAATGGCTCGATGGTGACTTCGATTTCGCGGCGGAATTCCGTTTCCGCCAATAGAAGACCGGCGATGAAGGCGCCCAGCGACATGGACAGACCGCCCAACGCCGTCGCCACACCAGTGCCGAGCACGACCAGCAGACAGGCGGCCATGAAGAATTCGGTCGAACGCGCCGCCGCCACATGGTGGAACAGCGGACGCAGGATCAGACGGCCGAGGCCAACGATCACGCCCAGCGCCAGCATGGCCGGCACAATGGCCGAGATCAGGCCAAGGCCGACACTCGCATGGGCGCGCGGATCGAGCATGGCGACCATGAACAGGAACGGCGCCACCATCAGATCCTGGAACAACAGGATCGCGAATGTGGCGCGGCCGGCGCCGGTGTTCATGCGCCGCCACTCGGCCAGCACAGGCACGACAATGGCGGTGGACGACAGCGACAGTGCGCCGCCGATGATGGCGGCAGCAGGCGGCGCCTGGCCGAACCAGAACGCCACAAGCGCGATGGCGATGGCGGATATGAACACCTGCAGCGCGCCAAGCCCGAACACGAGCTTGCGCATACGTTTCAAGCGCTCGAACGACAGTTCGAGGCCGATCATGAAAAGCAGGAAGGTGACGCCGAGTTCGGAGACCTTGGCCAGGCCTTCGATGTCGGAGAGGCTGATCGCGGCGATCCAGGGATGCAGATGGGCGAAACGGCCAAGCCCGTAAGGACCCAGAAGGAGGCCTGCGGCGATGAAGCCGAGCACAGGGCTGATCCGCAGCCGCCGGAACAGAGGAACCACGACGCCGGCGGTGACGAGAAACAGCAGCGTTTCCCGATAGTCAGCAATCTCTATGTGCGGTCCCAACAGATCCTTCCCGATTTAAACACCGGGAATATAGGTACATGATTTCGATCGGATTGAAATGCGCCGAACGAAATCAGCATCGCTTTTAGATGCGCGGGATAAGCTTGCCGACCTTACCGCCCAGGCTCCAGGCGTCACTCACCGCATCAGCCACAATGCGACGCGGCGACGGCACGTAGTTCGCCATCTGGGCCAACACACCGGGCTTGCTCTCGGGCACATTGGCCGCCGGCACGAAGCCGACCGGGACGAGCGACGGACGCGGAGGAGCGACCGACGCCACGATGATTGCCGGCCGCGGCGGCGGCAGCACACTGGCGACCTTCACAGCGGGCTTCTCGGTTTTGCGCTGCGCAAGCTTCGCATTGGCGCGTACCGCTTCAGACAGGGCGATCGACGGTCGTTTTGACACGTCGCGCACCTCCGCCTCGAACCGTTCCGGACCGACCTTGGTGAGCGCGAAAGCCGTGATCTGCTCTGCCAGCCGCG
>JAQGJO010000142.1 GCA_028290595.1 Hyphomicrobiales bacterium
CGCGCTGCCAGGTCGATGTGCATGTGGTCTTCGTGATAGCCATCCGAGCCCGGCCCGAGCACGGTGGCGAAGGTTTTGCAGGCGGAGACAAAAAGCGCCTCCGGTATGGAAGACGCCTTGTCCCCGACCAATGCGTGAGCGCCGCCGACAAATTTGACGCCGCGGATATCGAGAGCGTTGCCCTTGCCGTGTTCGCTGAGTTTGGCGCCCGCGACCCGGTTGCGCGGCCGGCACTCGTAAGACGAACCGGTGACGATGGTCTCGATCTTTCGATTGTCCGTTTCAAGGATCGTCGAAAAGTCGCCGGCAGCCCAGGTGGCGAATTCTTTCGCCAAAGCGCAGCGCATCACGCCCGAGGCGGCGACGGACATTTTTCTGCCGTCCGGCCGGATGATTGCCGAAATCGTCACCGGCTCGTCGATGCCGCAGCCGGGTCTGGTCAGCGGCGCGCTCACGCGCTTGGCCTCGACCTGTCCGGAGGACAGAAACCCGCTGCAGGCCGATGAAATCGACGGCGTCACAACCTCTTGGGGCTCCGGTGCAGGAGCGGCTTCCTTGGGCGGCGGTTTGAGCGGCTCGCCAGCCGGTTCCTTGGCTAGGTCCTCGGCGTGGTCTTTGCCCTGTTCTTTGGGTGGATCGATGCCGGCCGGACGCGGCGGCGGTAAGGGAGGATTAAGAGGGCCTGCAGCCTGAGCAGACAGGGCCGCTGCCCGTAAAACGAAAATTCCGAAGATGATGATGCGTAGTCCGACCGATGTCATACGGCTCGAATGCGCGCGGCGCTGCTGCGCCGCGGGGGCAGGACTGACTTGCCCGGCGCAACAGGAAGCGCTTCCACCCCGCCGGTGGCGTCCCGCACCAGATCGCGCACTTCAACCAGCAGCTTTTCGAACTCCGCCAGATGCGTAGGCGGCAGTTTTGCGATGGATTCCTTCACGAACAGCCTTTGCAGTGCGATCCCGTCCATCGCCATTTTGCGTCCCGCCAGCGTCAGGAAGATCGCGTGCGAGCGCCGGTCGCCGGGAATGCCGCGGCGTTCCACCAGGGCGGCAGCGACAAGCCGGTCGATCAGGCCGGAAATATTGCCTTTGGTCACATAGAGCCGCCGTGCCAACTCCTGCTGGCTCATGCCCTCTTGCTCGGTCAGGGTCGTCAGCACGTCGCACTGGGGCACGGACAGGCCGATCGCGCGCAGCCGGTCCGCGATCACGCCGTTCATCCGCGTGTTCAATCGCAACAGCCGGAACCAAACTCTCTCGGCGTCCAGTATTTCGCTCATGCCCTGTTCCAGTTCTCGCAGGTCAGGATCGATAGGAACCAATTAGCAGCAATTTTGCGGCCACGCGTTGAGATTTATTGCAACGCATCGAAACGGCAATCCCGTGCCAACTCGCCATTGCCATCTGAAATGCAACGCCGGACGGCTATTATAGACAATAAAATACAGGAGTTACAGATAGTTCGCCGTCGCTCACGCCAGCTTGTCGCGATCGCGCAGCGCCGGAAACAGCCGCATCCACAAAAGCGTGATGCCGATCGCACCGACACCGCCGACCAGCACCGCCGGCACCGGCCCCATCAGGCTGGCGAGCACGCCTGATTCGAATTCGCCGAGTTCGTTCGAGGCGCCGATGAACATGCTGTTGACCGCCGAAACCCGGCCGCGCATGTCGTCTGGCGTCTCGAGCTGGACCAGGGTCGAGCGGACGTAGACGCTGACCATGTCGGCTGCACCCAGCAGCACCAGGCAGGGCAGGGCGAAATGAATGCTCGGCGACAAGCCGAACCCGATCGTCGCCACGCCGTAGATCGCCACCGCCTGGAACATCCGCATGCCGACCCGTTTGTTGAGTGGAAACCGTGCCAGCAGCAGCGCCGTCACCACTGCGCCTAGCGAAGGCGCGCTGCGCAGCAGGCCGAGGCCTTCAGGGCCGGTGTGAAAAATATCCTTGGCGAACATCGGCAGCAGCGCCGTCGCGCCGCCGAGCAGGACGGCGAACATGTCGAGCGAGATCAGCCCCAGCAGCGTTTTGTTGAAGCGGATGAATTTGAGCCCCGCCGTCAAATATTCCCAGGTAATTTCGGATTTTTCCGACGCCGGCGGCCGCGGCTTGAGCATGTAGATCAGCACGACGCAGCTCAGCGACAGAACCGTCGTCGCCAGAAACACGAAGGAGGCGCCGAACATATAAGCCAGGCCGCCGACGGCCGGCCCGATGATCGTTGCGATCTGATAGGCCGATGAATTCACGGCAATCGCATTGGCGAAAATTTCCTTCGGCACCAGGCTTGGCACGATGGCCGACGAAGCCGGGCTGGAAAAGGCGCGGGCCGTGCCGATGAGAAAGATGAGGGCATAGATGATCGGCGGCGCCACCGAATGGGTCGCGACCATCAGATAGAGGCCGAACGAAGCCGCCGAGGCGACGCAATAGCACGTGATCAGTACACGGCGGCGGTCGTAATGATCGGCCACATGGCCGGCGATCAGCAGGAACAGGATATTCGGCGTGAAAATCGCCAGTCCGATCAGGCCCAGCGCGATCGGGCTGCCGGTAATGTCATAGACCAGCCACGCCACCGCGACATCGATCATCCGGGTCGCGAGCGCGGAGAGAAAGCGGGAGATGAAATAACAGGTGAACTCGCGCGAACGAAATGGCTCCAGTCCCTTGATCGATAACGCCATCTGTTCGTGCCAGCTTCCTTATTGAATCAATTCTCCGATCTTATCGACGACCGGCTTCGGCGTCGCATAGATTTTATGAATGAGCGCCTCGAGCTGCTCGCCGGTGTGCGGGTCGAGTTCGAGCTTCTGTTTCTTGGCCTCTGCGATGAATTCCTCGTCCTTCATCGTCGCATTGAAGGCGTCGCGCAGCATTTTCAGGCGTGCCGGCGGAAGATCCGGCGGCGCCACGAACGGCCGTCCGATGCCCTGGCCGGCATAAAGGAACAGCAGCGCCTGCCGCTCTTCGTCGTTTTTAGCCTTGTCCTGGATAAACGGTATGCCCTTCAGTTCGGCATTGGGTTCGGCGCCGCCCTGGAAAATAATCTGGACTTTCTTTTGCGGAATCCAGTCGGGCCGCTTGCCGTGGACGCTGTCGAGGCTTTCACAAATGCCGTCGACCTCACCGCGCTCCATCGCCAGGAACACGTCCGACGAAGACGGGAAACCGGCGATCAGCTTGAACTTGGTGCCAAGAATGGCGTTCAGCGCCTTGGGATAGGAGCGCGTGCCGGTGCCCGGACCCGTATCGCCGATGATCAGCTCGGTTTTCAGCAGGTCTTCGTACGTCTTCACTTTTGCAGTGTTGTAGGAGATGCAGACGTTGGTTTCCGTCGTCGGCGTGCCGATCCAGGAGATTTTCTGCGGATCGAAACGGGCGCCGGGCTGTCCCGTGAGCGGGCCGAGCGCCGCATCGCGGGCGATGATGCCCATCACCGTGCCGTCCTTCTGGGAGATATTGTAGATCGTGCTGGCGGCCGTGTAGCTGCCGGCGCCCGGCATGTTCTGCGGCACGGCATTCGGATTGCCCGGCAAGTGCCTGCCGATGTAACGCGCGACAACCCGCCCCCACAGGTCATAGCCGCCGCCGGGGCCAAAGCCGATGATCATGGTCAGCGGCTTGCCGCTGGCGAAGGGGCCGGCGTCCTGCGCCTGCGTGGCCGTGGCGCCCACAAAACTCGCGGCACCGGCAATAAGGGCAACTGCGATCCGTCCGATCCCCGTACTCATCCTATCTCCCCACCGTTTCGCTTTTTGGCGGCGTCTACCGCTTGTCGATCATATCCGATATCCGCCGCGCTTGCGGCCCTGGCTGACGTCGATGAACAGTTCGTCGAGGCTCATCTTGCGCTTCATCAGGCCCTGTTCGTGGGAATAGCCGACCAGCGTCTCCAGCGTATGGCGATTGCGCTTGGTCATGCCGTATTCCCATGGGTCGGGACCAAGCACCTCTTCCTGTTCTTCCCAGGCTTCGCGATACCAGGCGAGCGGCGCGACGCGCGGGTTTTCCATGCGCTTCATGCCGATGGCTTTCGCCGCCTCGAAGGCCTTCTGCAATTCGATCGGCGCCCACGGATATTTCTCGACGATTTCGCGCTTGATCCCCATCACATGCATGATCGGGAAAATGCTGGTCTTGCGAAAGTAAGACAGTTCCTCGGCCTTGTAGTCGGGCCAGAGCCGCGCCACGGCGGGATGGCGCTGGACGATCGGCCAGATCAAATCAGCATGCAACACGGCGTCGAGTTCGCCCGATATCAGCATGTCTTCGCAATTCTGCGTATCGTTGAGCCGCGTCAATTTCAGGCCGGCGGGCGGCGTGAATTCCACGTCCTCATCGTATTCCGCGAACCATTCGATGGATTTGTGCGGCACGCCGTATTCATGTTCGAGAATGCCGCGCAGCCAGAGCACGGCCGAGACCTGATAGGATTTGACGCCGACTCTCTTGCCGATCAGGTCTTTCGGCCCTGTGATGCCTTTCGATGTGTTGACGAAGGCGAAGCCGTGACGGAAGCGCCGGTGCAGGAACACCGGAATGGCCTCGAACGGCATGTCCTGATCGCGCGCCAGCAGATAGGACGAACTGGAGACTTCGCCGACGTCGAATTCACGCCCGCGCAGGAAACGCCAGTGACGGGTCGTCGAATCCAGCGAGGTGAGCATCGTCAGTTCGATGCCGTCGGGCTTGACCTCGCCTTCCTTCAGCGCCCTGACGATTTCGTAGTCGCCGCAGGCGAGGGTCAGCGCAAGTTTTCCCGACATGATCCTGAGAACTCCCTGGTCCGG
>JAQGJO010000181.1 GCA_028290595.1 Hyphomicrobiales bacterium
ATGGCGATGTTCGGCGGGCGCTTGGGCACGGCGAGCTGGTCGATCGGCGGCAATTGCGCGGCATGATAGGCGACGAGGCCCGCCAGCCCGATGCAGCCCCAGATGCCGAGGACCAGCGACGTATAGACGAGCGTGCCGAGGACTGAGCGGCGCTTGCGCGACGACTTCTTGACGCCGCGTCCCGACGATTGTGAATTCTTGTCTGAGTTTTTGCCCAAGTTTCTGTCCGAACCCGAAAAAAGCCTGCTCAGAAGGCCGCGTTTGCGACGTCTGGAGGGCCTTTGCTCTTCAACGTCGTCATCGTCACGCGGGCGGCTCTTGCGGTTGCGCGGACCGGAGACGCGATCGGCCGGATCGGCGCGCAGATCCGTGGCGCGCGGCCGTGGCGCGTCGAAAACCGGTTCCTTTCTGCCGAAAAAGCCGCGCATTGCACCCTTGGCCCGTCTTTGGCCCGTCCTGTCGCAAATCGACGAAAAATGCGGCGGGAGTACGAGGGTAGAGCGGCGGGATTAAGCGGCGGTAAAGCAACAGCCCAGGCGTGTCCAAAATGACGCAATGCAATGTGAAAACTGGGGAAAGACACGGTGTAAAACTTGGCAGAATGAAGCGGTGCTTGCGCTGGGCCTTGCGAAAGGCGAAAGTTTGCGCCCTTTAGGGGAAGCTGAGACGGGTGTGCCGTTTTGGCTGAAGGTTCAGGATCGGGTCCGGCTATGAAGGTCACGCTGGAGCGCGCCGCGCTCCTGAAATCTCTGGGGCATGTGCACAGGGTCGTCGAACGTCGGAACACGATTCCGATCCTGTCCAACGTCCTGCTGCAGGCGAGCGGCCGCTCGCTGCTGCTCAAGGCGACCGATCTGGATCTCGAAATCACCGAAACCGTGGCGGCCGACGTCGGCCAGGCCGGCGCCACCACGCTGCCGGCGCACACGCTTTACGACATCGTCCGCAAACTGCCCGATGGCGCCCAGGTGTCGCTCGAACAGGCCGGCGACGGCGGCCAACTGCTGCTGCGCTCGGGCCGTTCGCGGTTTACCCTGCAATCGCTGCCGGAGACGGATTTTCCCGATCTCAACGCCGGCGACCTGTCGCATAAATTCGTGCTCGCCGCCGGCGATCTCAAAAAGCTGATCGAGAAGACCCAGTTCGCCATCTCGACGGAAGAGACGCGCTATTATCTCAACGGCATCTACATGCACACGACCGATTCCGGCGGCCACACCATGCTGCGCGCGGTGGCGACCGACGGACACCGGCTGGCGCGCGTCGAAATGCCGGCCCCCGCGGGAGCCGCCGGCATGCCGGGCGTCATCGTCCCGCGCAAGGCCGTCGCCGAAGTGCAGAAGCTGATCGAGGACACCAACACGGAAGTCGGCGTCGAAATGTCGACGACGAAGGCGCGCTTCACTTTCGGCGACGTGGTGCGGACCTCCAAGCTGATCGACGGAACCTTCCCCGACTATGCGCGCGTCATCCCCTCGGGTAATGACAAGCGCCTGACGGTGGAACGCAGTTCCTTCGCGCAAGCCGTCGACCGCGTGTCGACGATTTCCTCGGAGCGCGGCCGCGCCGTGAAGCTCGCCATCGCCGACGGCAAGCTGACCTTGTCGGTCACCAATCCGGATTCCGGCTCGGCGACCGAAGAGCTGGAAGTCGACTACGATTCGACCGCCATCGATATCGGCTTCAACGCCCGCTATCTGCTCGACATCACATCGCAGCTCGACAGCGACACGGCGCTGTTCAAACTGGCCGACCCCGGCTCGCCGACGGTGATCCAGGACCGCGACGGAGCCGCAGCGCTGTATGTGCTGATGCCGATGCGCGTGTAGCGCAAACTAAAGCATTCTTATTTTGTCCCCCCGTTCCACTGCCTGCTTTGCAGCGGTGGAATCATAAGCTATAGCTTGACTAGAAAAAATCGTAACACGATATTTTTCTAGTGATGGCCGCCAACTGGTTGGCCCTGGGGGGAGATTTACAATGCGCATTCCAGTTCTCTGTGCGGCTATTTTGCTATTGGCGGGTTGCGCCCGGCAGGCGCCGCCGCAACCGATCTCGCCGTCGCAGAGCGCCAGCGACGCCAGTTTCGATGACACAGCGTGCATGATGATGGGCGTCAAGCGGGACACGCCGGCATTCATGGACTGCCGCCAGAAGATCCAGGCCAAACGCGAGGAAAAAAACGCCGGCAAGCCGCAAGGCAGTGGACCGTCTGCGCGGACAACGGAGACAATCACGCGGTCATCGCGCGGCATTACCGTAAACTGAGCACGCCTCTAGCCGGCGGAGCTGTCATTTACTCCGCCGGCTTGCAATTCATCGTCGGCTCGTGCGCCAGCTCGCTTGCAAGCTTGTCGAACATGGTCTTGGCGATCCTGTTCGAGCCCTTCTGGGTGAAGTGCACGATGTCGACGAAAAGATCATCGTCCCATTTGCCGTCGAGCCCCGGCCGGGTGTCGATGAACAGCGTGCCGGTGCGCGTCGCGACATTTTCGACGATGCGGTTTTGCTCGGCGATGGCCGGCAGCAGGCGTTCGATCGGCTGGAAGACGCGGCCGTAGAAGTCGATCACCTCCTGCGGCGATGATTGCGTCACCACGGCGCTGAGATTGGCCAGCACGATCTTGATGCCGTGCTTCTGCCCAAGCGCGACGAACTGCGAATAGAGCTTGTCGGCGGTGTCGAGAAATACCGTCGGCCGCTTCACGGCATTGTAGGCCTCGAGACGTTTCGCATAGGTCTGCATGGCGACGCGGAAACTGGCCTCGCTGAGCAGAGGCGAACCGCGCTTGTGATAGACCGGCGGGCGCGGCATCAGGTCGATCTGCGGATCGACGATCGCGAGCCCGTTATAGCCGTGATAGGAGACGAGCATGTCGGGCTTAAGCGGCAGCATGAAACGCTCGATGCGCTGCATGTTGTCGATCAATCCCGCCGCCGGGACGCCGGCATTGATGACTTCGATCTTGCGGTCGCAGCGCAGCGATTTGTCGAAAAGTCCTTGCAGCGCTTCCGGCCAGGTCGTCTCGCCGGCGCGAAACATGGTGCCGAACACCGGCGATTCGCCGACGATGAAAATCCGGTAGCGGCCGTTCTTGTCGACGCTCGTATCGGCGCCGCGAAAGCCGAGATTGTTGATCGGCACGTCGGCGTCGAAGAAACGGCCGCGCGAATTCGGAACCATGATGAAGGGCAGTTGTCCCAGCGGATCGGGCCCCTGGACCTTGGCCAGAACGCCGCGTCCCCATTCGGCGACATATTGCGCCCACCACATGCGGAACGCATCGGGATCGCCCTTGGCATCGCGGAACGAATAGACCGGAGCCGCGCGCGTTAGCACGGCGCCGATCTGCGTGCGGCTAAAAAGATAATCGGCGAGCGGCAAGGCGAGCACGAACAACCCAAGCGCGAGAGCGAAGGCGCGGACGCCGCCGAAGCGCCACAGGCGCGTCAAGACAAGCAGCGCCGCCAAGGCAACGACGAGCATGAGCACGCTGGCGTAGAACGGCCATTGCCAGGCGTTGAAGAAGAAATAGCGCGTCAGAACAGCGCTGCCCGCGATGACGAGCAGAGTGCCGGCAAGCCCTGCAAGGAAGCTACGATCTTTGGCCAGCGACAGAAGCGATGACGATGCTGCTGCGCCTGCAGTGCGAATTCCATACCGGGGCCGCGCCGCCAGGATCGGCGCTTCGAACGAGAAGAAGAACACGGCGCAGAAGACGATCAGCAGCGCAACATAGATGACAAGCTGCACGGCGAGCGGCAGGTGCTCGATCTGCGGCCGCAGCAGCAGGATCGCCAGCATGTGGAACAGATAGATCGTGTAGGAGACCTTGCCGAGAAAGAAGCAGACACCGGCAAACGCTTTGGCGTTATTGAACGGCGCGCGGAAAACATAGAGCGCGGTGATGGTGGTGGCGCCGAGCAGGGCAGCGATGAACGGATAAGTATGTTGCGCGGCGAGTGACGAATAAACGGTCGCCTGCCAGCCGCAGGCGAAGGCCGCGGCGAAAGCCAGCGCTGCTGCGAGAACAGCAAACCAGCGACCGGCCTTGGTAAACCAGGCATCGGGCCAGTCGATAGCGCAATAAAGCAGGAAGCCGAAAGCGATGGCATCGAGCCGGAAGATGGTGACCCGCCGGACCTGCGCATCCCAATGACTATAATCGCCGGCGAGCGTGCGCAGGACGATGATCGCCACGGCGAAGAGTGCGATGGTGACGATGAACTGGCGCTGCGAGGCGCGAAAGAAATTCGCCGCGAGGACGAGCGCCGCGACGACGACGTAGAAACATTCCTCGACCGACAGGCTCCAGGCGACGGCGAAATAATCCTGCTGGTCGGTGAGCGGCCGGAACAGATTCTGGACGTAGAACAGATATTGCGGAAACGACGCGGCGGCGAGATTGCCGCTGACCAAGGTGATGGCGATGAGGGCGACTAGGTAAGGCGGGATGGTGCGCAGCCAGCGGCGGACCAGAAAGGTCCAGATGTCGGAACGGCGCACGGACGCGACGCAGAACAGCAGTTGCGGGGCGAGGACGAAACCGCTGAGGACGAAAAATATCTCAACCGCGAGAATCGAAATCACATTGGCGGCCGGCCAATCCGACGAGCCGAGCATGACGTAATGCGGGATCGCCACGGCGAGAGCCGCGACACCGCGCAACAGATCGAGGGAGGCAAGTCTCTTCATAAGGGCCTGCGGCTCACTGGCCCGGATTGCTGTAGAGGAAGGGCACGTCGATCTGGCCGTTCACCAGGACGAAGACCACCGCATAGACGAGCCCGACCAGCACCAGGGCCGTGACGGCGTTTCTGCCGATGCCGCGTGGAAAAAGCTGAAATCCTTGCACTCTGGCCACTCCACTGCGCCAGCAGGCGCGGAAGCGGACACCCTTATTCAAACATGACGCGGAATGCCAGTGTTACGGGCAGCTTTGAAAGACGCCTTAGATTGAAGCTGACGCCCCCGTCCTTCGAGACGCGGGCTTTGCCCGCTCCCCAGGATGAGGGCTTCTGGTAGGCCTTTCCCCATAGCCCTCATCCTGAGGAACGCCTGAAAGGCGTGTCTCGAAGGACGGGGCTACTGACGGACGATCCAACCGCTAAACCGGTCAGATTGGATCGAAGCCGCCATCCTTGTTGAGGCGGATGGCGCCCGATAGCGGTGCCTGCACCCATTTGGCCGTGGCGCCGATGCCGCCGAAGGCAAAGAAATGCGGCGTGACGTTATCGATCGTTCCCGCAGCCTTGGCGGCGGCCAGGGCGCGGATGATCGGATCGGGCGTGACGGCCTTGAAGGCATGTTTGACGAGGCCGCTGCGCGAGGCCAGGGCTTCGGCCGAGGCTTTGACGCCGCATTTGCGCGCATAATTCAGCCAGGTCATCAGGCTGGTCGGCCCGGCCAGGCCGATGCGCACCGGGGCGTGAATGCCGCGCTCGCCGAGCCAATTCAGCCACGCCAGAATTGGACGCGAATCGAAGCAGAACTGCGTCACGATATGGACTTCGAGCCCGGCGCTCTGGACGGCGGCGAGCTTGGTGACGAGATTGGCCTCGATCTCGTCTTCGTTCATGGCCGGATGGCCGTCGGGAAATCCCGGCAGGCCGACTGACTTGATGCCGCGGCGCTGAAACAGGCCGTTTTCGATCACCGCCAGCGCTGTTTCGACGTTGCCGACCGGCTTGGCGATGTCGCCACCGATCAGCAGCACCGTGCGCACGCCGGCCTCGTCAGCCAGGCGTCCGACATGCTTTTCGAGCGCATCCATGCTGGCGAAATGGCGCGCCGACAGATGCGGCACCGGTTCGAGCCCGGTGTTGCGCACGGCAACCGCCGAGGCGACGAGCTCATCCAGCGGCCGATTGGGCAGCATGGTCAGATAGACATTGGTGCCAGGCTTCAGGCTCGCGCCGAGCGCCGCGATGTCGCCGGCCGAGGGACGCGTCGCCTCGAGCGAACAATCGCCCATGAAGGAGACGATCTGATCGATCGTTCCTTCAGGCGCCAGCGTGGGTGCGGGTGTCGCCATGCTATTCACGCCGGCGCGAGATGACGTAGGATTCGTCGTAGAACCACAAGCCGTTGTTGCGTTGAAGCACTTCCTTCGTCGCTTTCAGATAGCCGTCGTTGGCGACGACGGGGCCCAGCCTGTCATCTTCCACCTGGGCGACATAGATCGCCGCATTCCACGCCGCGAACGCCGTCGACGTGCCGATCGAACCTTCGACCTCGGTCGGCAAGGTGTGCATGTGATAGCGGAAGTGTGACTTCGTATCGGCGTTGGCGTTGAAGTTGAAGTCGCGCGCCGCCGGTCCGAGTTCGTGCTTCACCTGCTTGAGAATCTCGTGGCGGTTGTTGGTGGCGAACGGATTGTCGTTCGGCCATATCTTGTCGACGATCTCCATGCCGGGATCGCCACCGCACGAATGAATGCCGATCAGCCTGCCGCCCGGACGCAGAGCGCGGGTCAGCGGCGCGATGACGCGCTTGGCCTTGAATTCAACCGAGGCGCGGGCGCGATAGGGCTGCGAGGCAATGACAAGATCATAGTCCGCCGGCGTCTGGCCGAGGCGCGGAATGATCGGATCGAGCGCGAACTTGTGATCCTCGCGATAGATCACCAGCACCACCGGACGGTCATAGATTGAATTGCCGGAGCGCGGGCTGACCCGCGCGTTCCAGTTCTGCGCCAGGAACGGTTCGAGATCGGTGATCTGCTTGTCGAACGTATGCGCGGTGTCGCCGGTTAGGCGGACTTCGTGCCAGACGAGGCTCGACGCAGCGCTCAGCGATTTGACTGTGAGCCAGGGCGCATCGGCATATTGCAGATTGGTCAGCACCAGCACGGTGGAGGGATGTTCGCAGAAACGATCGACCATGCGGCGCAGCGACAGGCGCACGTCCTCAAGGCTGATCTCCTTGCCGACCACATAGAAGGGCATGGTCGGATAGCGGTCGTGCATGGAGCGCATCACATGCGCCAGCACGCTGCCGTCACCGACGCCGGCATCGAACAGGCGGAAGGCAGGAGGCTTGGGATGCACGCTGGTGAGTTCCAGCGAAACGCGGTTGGCGACTTCCCATTTCTCGCTGCACGTATTCACGAACAGGAGATATTTCTGGCGATTGTCGTAGAAGCGGAAATTGCGCTGGCCGTCATCGGCGGCGGGCTTTGCGGGCTTGTCGCCGGAGGGCGGCGGCGGCGGGATTTCGCTCGGCGGCACTTCGGCCTGCTGCTGTTCGGGCAGCGGCGCGGGACGCGCGAGCACAATACCCTTGGCGCGGCCCGACGGTGTGTAATTGACCATGAAGCCGCGAATCTTGTCGAGCGTATCGGTGGTGATACGTCCGCCGTTGCGAAGCCGGCTGACCAGCTTGCCATCGTTGATTGCGGCCCGTCCAAATGTTGATTCCGCAAGTCCCGCCGTCCGGCAGAAATCGCTGATCTCCGACAATAGCTGCTGTGCGCTCATCCCTGACGCCTCCCTCATCCTCATCCGGTGGCCGCTCTGCACGCAGCCTGCCGAGAATGAAGAAAATTAATCGCGTCCCACAAATAAATGCAAGCACAAAATGGCCCACTAAAATAGTGGGATTCATTCACGGGCAACTGCCCGCATTCAAACTCGCCGCAAATTTTGCCGGGCACCCGGATTTTGTGGCACACAGGGCCATGCTCGATCTCGAGGCCAAAGCGATTCGCCATGCGCCGGCACGGCCGGCGTTGCGACGCCTGAAACTCTCGGACTTCCGGTCCTATGCCGCGCTCGACCTGGAGGTCGAGGCCTCGCTCGTGGTGCTGTGCGGCGAAAACGGCGCCGGCAAGACCAATATTCTCGAGTCCCTGTCGCTGCTGACGCCCGGCCGCGGGTTGCGGCGCGCCGACATGGAAGACTTCGCCAGAGACGCCGGCTCCGGCGGCTTTGCGATCTCGGCCGAGATCGACGGCCCGACCGGCCCGGTCCAGCTCGGCACCGGTGTCGAGCCGCCGACTGAAGGCGGTTCGACGCAGCGCAAATACCGCATCGACCGCGAGCCGGTGTCGTCGATCCGCGGCTTTGCCGATCATGTCCGCCTGGTCTGGCAAACCCCTGGTATGGACGGGCTTTTTGCAGGTCCCGCGGGCGACCGGCGGCGCTTTCTCGACCGGCTGGTGCTGGCGGTCGATGCCGAGCACGGCAGCCGGGTCAACGCGCTGGAGCGGGCGCTGCGCAACCGCAACCGCCTGCTAGAGGACGGCATTCGCAAGGGAGCCTGGCTCGAGGCCTCGGAGAAGGAGATCGCCGAGATCGCCATCGCGGTGGCAGCCGCCCGCACCGAGACCGTGGCCCGGCTCGGCGCGCTGCTGGGTAAAACCGACGAGGCGGAAGCCTCTCCTTTTCCCTGGGCCGAAGTGGCGCTCGACGGCGCCGTCGAACAGCTTGCCGCCGAACGCTCGGCGCTTGAGGCCGAGGACGCCTATCGCGAGATCTTGCGCGAAAACCGCGGCCGCGACGCCGCCGCCGGCCGCACGTTGATCGGCCCGCAGAGCTGCGACCTGCTGGTCCGCCACGGCCCCAAGAATATGGAGGCCGCCAAGGCCTCCACCGGCGAGCAAAAGGCGCTGCTCATCGGCCTCATCCTGGCGCATGCCCAGTTGGTGGCCACCATGAGTGGGATTTGTCCCATTATCCTGCTCGACGAAGTGGCGGCGCATTTTGACCCCCGTCGCCGCCAGGCGCTGTTCGCGCGGCTCCGCGCCCTTGGCGCACAAGTCTGGGTCACCGGCGCCGACCCCGGCCTGTTCCAGGACGTCTCCGGGCCCGACACTGAATTCCTCACCGTGACCCCCGGCCGGGTGGCGCGCGGATGATCCAGCCAGCCGCAATTCAGTCATCAAGCCGCCGGAGCGAACCCCCGCGGCCGCGTGACCTTCTCAAGTCGGTCTTCGGCTACGACGAATTCCGCCCCGGCCAGGAGCAGGTGGTGGACGCGGTCATCGCCGGCAAATCCGTGCTCGCGGTGATGCCGACGGGTAGCGGCAAATCGATCTGCTACCAATTGCCGGCGCTGCTCGACGACGGCGCCACCATCGTCATTTCGCCGTTGATCGCGCTGATGCGCGATCAGGTGCGGCAGATGCGGCAGTTGGGCGTCGAGGCCGCTTCGCTCAATTCATTGAGCAGCGAGGCCGAGACCAGCGCGACCTGGGACGCCATTCGTTCGCGTAGCTTACGACTGCTCTTCCTGTCGCCGGAGCGGCTTGCCATTCCGGGCCTGGCGGAACGGCTGTCGCGCGCCGGCTTTGCGCGCATCGCCGTCGACGAAGCGCATTGCATTTCCGAATGGGGCCACGACTTCCGGCCCGACTATCGCGACCTGCGCGGCATGGCGACGACGCTTGGCATCGCGCAAGTGATCGCCTTTACCGCGACCGCCGACAAGGCGACGCGCGACGATATTGCAGCAAGGCTGTTTCCCTCTGTGCCAGAGGTATTTCTCCACAGTTTCGACCGGCCGAACCTGCAGTTCCGGTTTGCCGCGAAAGACCAGCAGCGCCGGCAGTTGGCGGATTTTCTTTCCAAGCGGCGCGGTGACAGCGGCATCGTCTATTGCGCCTCGCGCAAGAAGACCGAAGATCTCGCCGCTTATTTCACTTCGCTCGGCCACACCGCCGTCGCCTATCACGCCGGCATGGAACAAGGCTTGCGCAATCGCAACCAGGACCGCTTCCTGCAGGAAGACGGCATCGTTGCAGTAGCGACCGTCGCCTTCGGCATGGGCATCAACAAGCCCGACGTGCGCTTCGTCGCTCATGCGGACATGCCCGGCAGCGTCGAAGCCTACTACCAGGAGGTCGGCCGGGCCGGACGCGACGGCCTGCCGGCCGAAACGCTGACGCTGTATGGCCTCGAGGACATGGCGCTGCGCCGCCGGCAGATCGACGAGCGCGAACTTTCACAGGAACAGCGCCGCATCGAGCATCGCCGCTTCGACGCCATGGTGATGCTGTGCGAGGCGGCCTCGTGCCGGCGGCAATCGCTGCTGGCTTATTTCGAGGAAGCGAGCGAGCCGTGCGGACGCTGCGACTGCTGCAACAACGAGGTCAAGCTCACCGAG
>JAQGJO010000227.1 GCA_028290595.1 Hyphomicrobiales bacterium
CCATAGTTCCCTCCCAAAAACCATTGTCTCAGTTGCAGGCGACGGCAACCTCGCCGTTTTCCTCCCGCACCTCATAAAGCTTGAGCTTCATGATGCTCTCAGCCGTTCCGACCGCCTTCCCCGTGATCAGATCGAAACGAAAGAAATGCCACGGACAGACGATCTCCGTGTCGTGCAGCGTGCCGACGCCGAGCGGTCCTTTGAAATGCGGACACTCATTATGGAAAGCGACGAGGCGTTCGTCTTTCAGTCGCGCTACGGCAACCGGATCGCCATTGGGCAAACGCTTACGCTTGATGCTGTCTGCGGGCAGTTCCTCCGAGCGGCAAATCGTCGTCCAGCTCATTTTCCCGTTTCCCCTCCCGAAAACCTGTTCCCGGAAAATTGACATGTTCCTGTCAAAATGGCAAACTCATTTTTACGCGATGCGCGGAAGGCACGTTTCACGCCGCGCCACGAAGGCGCGCAAGGCAAGCCTATGGAACGGGAGGGTTCGGCATGTATACGAACATCTATGTCGATGAACCGATCGAGAAGATCCACGAAGACTGGGATTTTCTGACCGACAAGGTCATCAAGAAACTGCAGGGCTTTCTGCCGGTCGGCGACAACGTCTACGGCGTTCGCCAGATTGTTAACGCCAAGCGCGAAGAGATCGGCAATGCGCATCTGGCGATGGAGCTGGTCAAGGAGCGCAAGAATTTCGAGATCGGCCCCAAGGGCATCGTGCAGGTGCCGCGCGTTCCCTATGTCGCCCATATCACCTGCGCCGGCACGCCCCATCACACGCAATTCGTCTTCGGCTATTGGCACATCAACGACAAAGACGAAGTGATCATCCCGGTGCCGGGCGTGAACGGGGACCCCGATCACATCGTCATCATCATGGGGCGGCCGACGGGCGAAGAGACGGATCGCGCCGCCTGGTATTGCGAGGAATGCACTTCGCTCCTGCACATGAGCGAGTATGTGACCGGGCGCGAAGGCTTCCGCGGCTTCTGGCAGTGGGAGCTGAAGGCGGTGCGCGAATACAATGCCGACATTCGCAAGCGCACCTGCTGGCATTGCGGCCACGTCAATCCGCTCGCCTATTCCGGCTTCATGAGCACCGACACGCCGGAGACGCGCGAGGCGCGCAAGCAATGGTAAGCCCGCAGACCGCGCCTGGCGGCGGCCCGCTCCTGTCCTACACACGCTCGATGGTCGAGGGCTCGGCCGGCTGGCCTCTGCAGGGCGACTATGCCATCTGGTCCGGTAATCTCGAGCAGGACGCTTCGCCCTATCTGCTGCATGAGCTTGTCGGCCAGCGTGTTCTGCCAGTGCCGATCAGCTCCGGGCGCGCCATCCTGCATCCGGTGACGCGCTCAACCTGGTTCGAAATCCGTCATCTTTTCGGATATTGGATGAAGGCCGACGTCGACACGGTGTGGCTCGACGCGCCGGGCGACAACGGCCGCTATTACACGCTGTGCATCGGCGGCGCGGAAGCGCGCCCCGGCGAAGTCAGCTACGGCTGGGTGTGCCCGCAATGCGGCGTCTTGTTCGGTGAAGCGGCGATCGATGTTGCGGCAGAAGCCTTTCAAGCCTTTCTCAACGCAGCGGAAGTAGGCGTCAGCCGCTTCAACGCCGATGAAGGCCTGCGCACCTGCCCGCAATGCAAGCACGTGCATCCGCTCACCTACGGGTTCGATCAGGCCAAAGATACGGATGCAACCAGGCAGGCGCGTCAGGCTGTTTAGCCATCACGCCACGCGTTCCCATGTCTGATTGCCGCGGGCGCCAAGTGTCGAAGCCGGCGCCGTAATCGTCAGCCGCGCTTGCGTTCGTGAAGTAACGATGCGCGTCTGGTCCATGCCGTTCCAGTTCGGAAACGAACTGCGCTCGATGTGAAACGTCAGCGCTGCGGCGCTCAGGCTCCACGTGCCGAAAAATGTCAGGCTTCCCTGCACGATCGAACCGCTCTCTTCGGCGGTTACGATGGCGCGATTGCCCGAGGCGACGCGGGGCAGGTCCTGGCGCAGCAGACATTGGCAGAAGCGGCCGCTCTCCTCCAGCGTCAGGGCACCGTCGCCCGCGCCGAAACTCTTTTGGACGGTGCCGTTTGCAAAGGTGTGCGTGATCTCCACCAGGATCCAGGAGCCGATGAGATCGACGCGTGAAAGCTGCTGCACGGCCATCAGGAACCGCCCACTGCCGTGGCCGCTTCCTTTATGCGGCCTGGCGGCGCCAGATACAGCTCGCGCACGAGGGAATCGACCTGGGCGCCATGGAGCGGCGCAACGATCTCGATGTGCATGCGCTCCGCATCCGATTTGAACTCCGGGTCTTCAAGCGTGGCATCGAAAGCGTCGCGCAATTCCTTCGCGCGATCTGCAGCAACACGCGGCGGCGCGAAGACAACCCGTCCCATGGAAGCCTGGGCAAAAATGAGTTTCAGAAGCGCGCGCTGTTCGTCGTCGCGGGCGAATTCAAGAATGGTCGGCACATCCTTGAGATCGGGATGCGGAGTCAGCGAGAATTGCACCAAGATGTTGATCTTGTGCTGCTGCACCCAGTCGGGCCTCATGGTGATGAGCGACGAATAACTCCAGCCCGCGATGCCCTGAACTTCGCCGCGTTCCATCGCAAGCACGTTTTCCGCGCTACCTTTATAGCCGGTCACCAGGCGCAGCTTGGCGTTGAACAAGCGGTTCAGCAGGTTTGCGAAAATGACGCTGTTGTCGGATGCGCCAGCACCGCCGACGATGAGGTCCTTGCTGAAAAGATCCGCGGCCGTCTTCACCGGCGCATCACCGCGGCTGACCGCTACTGCGACTTCGCTGTTGAGGCTGCCGAGCCAGGTGAGGTCGCGTGCGTCATAGCGGGCGCCGGCGCTTCCGAAAAGGGCGGCCGTCGCGATCGAACCGGGGGCAAGGCCAATCACCGTTCCATCGCTCGCTGATCGCGTAAATAGATAATTGGTCATGACCACGCCTGCGGCGCCTGGCATGTTCTGCACAACGATCGAAGGAGTTCCTGGGAGGTGCTTTCCGACGTGGCGTCCATACAGCCGCGCATAAGTGTCATAGCCGCCGCCGGCGTCATGACTGACGAGGAGACGCACGACCTTGCCGTCATTATTGTTGTCGCTGCCTGCAGCGATCGAAGCAGCGGGCGCGACCAGAGAGGCAACCACGCTCAACGCGGCACTTTGAAAGCGCACGATTCAAATCCTTGATCGCGAGTGAAATAGCGGCGGCGGAGCCGCATGAATGCGCTCTGCCGTCGCTGCGCCTAGTGGCGCTCAATCATTGCGGACGATGTCCGCGTAAATGGCCGGCTTTTCCAGGAAGCCGCGATCGAGCATCCAATCGACCTTTTCCTTGAACTCTTCCGGCTTGTAGGAAGCGACGCCGATCAGCTCAGGCAGCAGGCCGTCGGCTCTCTGCTCCGGCGCCAGATCCTGCAGAAGCTCCTGCCGCGAACGGTCGTCGTTCTCCTGCAGCCATGCGACGGCCTTGTTCAGCGCGTTCTTGATCTTTGTCGAGGTTTCCTCGTCGATATCGTCGCCCGCCACAATGCCGCCGCGCCAGCGCAGGTCTGCGATTTTGCGGCCGCCGGCAGCCAAGGCGCGGCTGAGAAGCGGCTCCATCAAAGCTGCAGCCTCGGTTGTTTTCGACAGCAGGGCGTCGAGACGATCATTGGCGTGAACCAGCTTGATCTCGTCGAACGGCACGCCGGCCGCTTCGAGCGTTTCGATGGCGGCATAGAATGTTCCCGCATGCCAGGTCACGGCGATCGGCACATTGCGAAGATCAGAAGGCTGCGTGACTGGGGAGTCGCCCCTGACGACGAGCGCTCCGGTCCGGACTGTCGAATCCAGCGCAATGATCTTGCCTTTGCCGAGCGATTGAACGCGCTCGATCGCGCCCCATTCGCACACCGGATAGACGTCGAGTGCGCCTTGCTGAAGCTGCGATTCCTTCCAGCGTTCCGAGAACTCCTTGCGCCGTCCCGCATTGCCGAGAGGATTATCTTCCTGGAAAACGATGTCGAGGCCTTCCGCTGCGAAGAACCCCTGGTCCACGGCCACTTTCCACGGCCGATCATGAGCATTGGCATCGCCTTGGATACGAATTTGACGCGTCATCGGAGTCTCCATCATTAGTATAT
>JAQGJO010000239.1 GCA_028290595.1 Hyphomicrobiales bacterium
CAACGGCCAGGACGCCAGATTATGTTTCCAGTCGCGAACAGCCTTCTTTGTGATCGCCGTCACATGCGATGTTTCGCCGATGAATTCAGCGAGAAGCTTCACGAGCTTGCGATTGCTAAACCAGGTATCGGCGCTCGCTGTTCCTGCTTTCTCAGTCTGAAACAGGTCGTAAAGCTCCATGATGGTCTGGCCAGCCACGGCGCGCTTTTTGCCCATCGTTGCGTCAGGTGGCACAACAACCGGATCGGACGGAACGCCTGTGAAGACGCCTTCGTCACGTTCGGCGGCTCGCCGCAAGTATTCCAGCTCCGCGCGCTGCAGCTTGTGGCAGAGATCGCGATACGCTGGGCTGCCTCGATCGATGATCAGTCGTTCGCGCTCGATCAAGTCGTCAGCCGCCCACTGGATCAAGGCGGTCTCTCCACTAGCCAGGTGCTTCTTCAGCAGCTCCAACCTGTGCGCCCGGTTAGATTTTAAGAAGTCCGCTTTGCCGTGCAATGCTCGAAATTCCAGCGTCGCGTTGAGCTGCACCATCGGGTCGTCGGTCCAAACAACCTTCTTGGCCGCGATGTCGGCCGCGAGCTTGTCCTTCGCAGTCGTCAAGTCGTGCTGGTCGGGAAGGGAAGCACGCTCGCGCTGATCCGCAACAAGCATGTCCTCGTAGTGCTGCCAGACGGCTGCCTGGAGATCATGAGCGGTTGGGTCCCGACGCCTGCGGAGATCATCAAACTGAGCCTGCCACGCAGAGAGAACGGGCAATGCCCTAGCTCGCGCTTCACGGGGGTCACGCGTGCCAAGTGATTTCCAAAGCTGGGTCTTCTTTAGCAGCGGTTGGACGTCGGTCGGCACCTCGACGCGAGCGTAGAAAACGGTGCTGCCGGGCCGTTTAACGACATTGGTTGCGACCGACATAAGAACTCCCGCTGCTCCACCCGTAACAGTTACCCGTAACAGCTCAGATAAGCAAGGCACTGAAAGTATTACGTTTATTGATTTTATTGAGCTTTTAGATAAGGGCAAAAGTATCCTAGTTCCCCAGCCAAGCTGCAGGCGTCTACGCTAATGGCGCATCCGCCTGCCATTCGCGATCCCGGCTAGCCGTACCGCCACCAGCCGAGGCTGATCGGTAAATCTGCGCAAGATTTTCAGGATGCCACTTACAGTGGCAAACTGCTCGATCCGAACTTCCTGCAGGACGTGCTGAAGCAGTTCGACGAAAGCGGCCGCGTCGTCCTCTTCCGGCAACATTCACTCGCATGTTCGCCCCCCTCACCGCAGATCCGCTTGCCGTGCGACACTTCAGCTCGAGGGCTATTTCGCCACCGGCGGCGTGCCGTGGGTTCGGTTATGGCTTGTCACACAAAGCGCGGTCTGTAATCTGAGTGTCAGACTTGGTTCGCCTGGTTGGGGAAATGGTGATCAAAATGAGATGCGCACTCGCTGCTGCTCTGCTTTGCGCCGCCCCCGTTACGGCCTTCGCTGCGCCATCGCAACTCCTGAACAAGACTGTCACAGTATCATTCACGGTCAGCGGCCTGGCGCAGCAGGCTGGCGAGGCCACGCCGCATTCGTTCAGCTCCGTCGTATCGCACACAATCTACGTCAGCAGCGCTGGTCGATTGTTCGAAAGGCATGGCGCTAATAACGGGAAGGGCAGCAAGCGACGCGACGTTGCGCCCGATAGCGCCGGTAGCGGCAGCTTCTCATTCCAGGGCAACCGGCTGGTCGGCGTGAGATCTTTTTCGGCCGGTGCGCGGCAGGTGGTCGTCAATTTCGATTCGGGCTTCTCATCCTGCACCGCGAACATTATCGAGGGTAAGGAAAATGGCGTGATCAATCGGGTCGGCGCCAGCGGCAAGCGAGTGACCGAAACCCAGGTCAAGGCTTCGTCTCCCAATTGCTCGATACAGGACGGCAACGCCTTCGCAAATTGAGAGCGGGCCCGGCGTCTGCCGCGCCCAACTATTCGCAATAGCTCTTGCCGCTGAAGCTGAAGCATTTGGCGCCGGCAGCGGCGGGGCGGCGGGGCGCCGATTCGTGCCGCGCCGCGACGCGTGGCTTTGCGGCCGGCTCCTTGCGTGGCTCGCAGGTGCCGCGGGAATTGAGGACCATGCCCGCGTCACAGCTGATCTGGACGCAGCGGTCACCATCGGGACGCTGGCCCTTTGCACAGACCAATGGGCAAACGCGATCGGTTCGGCCGCGGACCGCGTCCAGCGCATCCAGGCTCGCCAACTTCACTTCGATATGCGTCTTGGCATGTTCGTTAAACTGCTCAAGCGCTTTCTTTGAGCCACTGGTCCACTCGCCATCGGCGGTTCCCGGATCGCAGCCGACCCGCTTCAGATGAGCCTGCAGCAGGCGCGCAATATCAGTCGGGTCCATCTGCAGCGGCGCCGGCGCAGCGCTCGGCACCGGAGCCGTCGGCGCCAGTGAGGCAAGTCGCTGAGCTTCTTCCCTTGCCGCGCGCTTGGCCTGATCGACCTGCTGCTGGGCGTCGAGAAGCGCCTGACGCTTGGCTTCATCGACCTGCTTCTTTGCGCTTTCCGCCTGCTGCTGGGCGAGCTCGACCTGGCGTCGTGCGTCATCCAGTTCCTTTTTCGCCTGTTCGGTCACCTGACGGCGCGCTTCTTCGAGATCCTTTTTAGCCTGCTCGGACAGTTTCAGCTTCGCCTCTGCGGTTTGCCTGGCGCTCTGTTCTTCGAGCTCCTTGCGCAGATCGTTTTCTTTCCGGGCGGCCTGCTCTTCGGCGTCGCGGCGGACGTCGTCGGCCTTGGTGCGGGACAGTTGCGCTGCCGTCAACTTGTTGTTCTGGGCACGCGCGAGATCGGCGAACATTCCCGTAATGTGCCGCTTGAGGAAGGAATCCCAGGCATCCCTGGTCCCGACCTGGGCGGCGAGTTCGTAGTCCACGCGCGCCTCCGCGTCGGGATCGACCTTCTTGTCGGGCGCCGGAACCAGCGCCATGGTCTCACCGCCGAGCGAGCCGTACACAAAAGGCTCCTGGCGATTGCCGGTTGTCTTCATGACGTCGTCCCTGACGCGCCCGAAGGCCAGCCGCAGGTCGAGGCCGGGCTCGACAATATTCTTGATCAGGGCTGTTGCAAACGGGCTGTTCAGTCCCTCGCCATCGCTCGCAACAGCGCCCGCTTTTGCCGCAAATGCAATCAGGGTGTTTGACGTTGCGGGCTCTATTTCGGCAAGGCCACGTCCGATGGACCGGCTGGCCACGCTGCGTTTGATGGTCGTCGCAAAAGGATTGTCACGGCAGGCGTCGAGGATGACCAACCTCAAGCGCCGCGTCGATTCGAGCGCCTTCAGAACGCGATCGAGCGACATCGTCTCGTCCTCGACATCGAAGTCACTGGCCAGCTTGGCGTCGGTCGGAATGAGATAGTTGGTGCCATTCACCTCCATGCCGTGCCCGGCATAGTAGACGACGGCAATGTCGGCATCGCGGGAAGTCGATGCAAACTCCCGAACGGCGCGCCGAAGGTCTGCAATGCCGAGATCGCGCTGGCTTTCCACGATGTCGAAACCGGCTTTCTGCAGCAGCGTCGTCATCGCGTCCGCATCGCGTGCGGGATTGGCCAGGCGCGGAACCTGCTGATACTTGGACATGCCAATGACCAAGGCGACCCGCTTCTCCGCGAATGCCGGTTCAGCCAGAAAGGATATCAGGAATGCAAAGACGATCAGAGCTGCTGACCGCATATGAGCCCCCAAGCATTGCCATAGCAGCGATAGTAGCATGGCGGCGGCACCCCGCAAATACACCGCCTGGCAGGGACGACGTCAATTTCCGAACAGGTTCTTGAGGCCGGTATACAGCGAGGCGCCGCCGGAGATGAGCAAGCCGGTCAGCGGCATGAGTGTCTTCAAAAAATTCTGAACGCGGCGGGCGCGGCGGCGCAGAGCGTTCGGACCTACGTCGTGCCCCAGCACGCGAGCGATCGCCAATGCAGCCCGCGAGGGTTGGCCGACGGATGGTGTCCGCGTCGGCAGCAACCGGAAGATAGTCAATCCGAGAACATTTCCCGAACCATAGGCCAGCGCGATGCTGAGGGCGTACTCCATTGTCTCACGCCAGTCGCGCGCGGACGTCGGAAGCACCGGCACGTGATCAACAGATGCAACGATCCGCAGCATGATCGAGACGCTGATCACAGCCGTGATCGCCCCGGCTGCAAAAGCCCAAGCTGCGCGTGCCCGATGCACCGCGAACATCCCCAGGCCAAACAGCAACGGGACCGCCACCGAGGCGAGGCGCAAGTAGAGTTCCGGGAGATCGAACCAGAACACGGTGGCGTAATGCGCAATCAGCAGAAACGCCGTCGGTAAGATAATGTAGAAACACGCACCACCGGCGACGAACCCGATCGGATGCGAAGCGAACGCAAGCCGCCATCTGGCCGCATTCAGTTCGCGCCGCAGACGTCGGATGTCGGCGATCGTGGTTTGAATCTCCACAATGACCGGACGGACCATGCGCAGATCCCTGGTGCAGAATTTACATACGAGCGCCTCGCTCTTGATGATCTCGGCGCAAAATGGACATTCCATGAAAATCCTCCCCGCAATGGCAGGGTTGAGGTGGGATCAGAGGCGATGTTGGGCGTGGAGGAGCACCCTAGCCGTGGGCGACGAGCTTGAGCTTGATGGCGTCCAATGCCTGCGAGAGCTGATTGCGCTTGGTGACAAGCTCGAAAAGCTCTGCCGCCAGCGTTGGCGGGATTTCAATGTCACGTCGGCAGGCCGGGCACACGGATGCATGGTCGGCGACCGTGGACTGGCAGAAGCCGCATTGCATCGCTGTTTCCGTTCTATTTCGGCGCCACGGACAGGGAAAAGCTCGTCGTCGTCTGCCGCCCTTCGGTATCCTTGAGATCGATGCGGATACCATGTTCGCCGGGAGGCACCTCGGCATCGGGAATGTCGATGCCGCCGATATTGACATAGGGTTTGATCCGCGACGTGAGATCGACGTTCTGGATGCGCAGATACGTCACCGTGAGCGAATCGGGATCGACTTTCGCTCCGTTGAGTGCGCGAAACTTCAGCTTGAAATGTAGCGGGGAACGCAATTTTCCATCTTCGAGGTCGAAAATCTCGATGCGGGGTCCGCGCGTGATGGCACGCGACGATGCAGGCGTGGCTGGAGGCAAGGCTGTAACCACGGCCTGAATCGCTGCAGGAGGCGGGAGACTTGCCTCCGTGGGCGTAATGAGGACGACTCCCGCGTGGACCGCGGCAGGGCTGACGAGGCAGATCATCGAAAGCAGAACTCTGCA
>JAQGJO010000240.1 GCA_028290595.1 Hyphomicrobiales bacterium
GCGAAGCCGAACGCCGCACGCGCCATGTCCGCCGCGCCCGCATTCGTCGTCATGATCAAGATGACATTGCGGAAGTCGATCTGCTTGCCGTGGTGATCGGTGAGCTTGCCGTGATCCATGACCTGCAGAAGAATATTGAACAGGTCCGGATGCGCCTTCTCGATTTCATCGAGCAGCAGCACGCAGTGCGGATGCTGGTCGATGGCATCGGTCAGGAGGCCGCCCTGATCGAAGCCGACATAGCCCGGAGGTGCGCCGATGAGCCGGCTCACCGTGTGGCGCTCCATATACTCCGACATGTCGAAGCGCACGAGTTCGACACCGAGCGCGATGGCGAGCTGGCGGGCGACTTCGGTTTTGCCGACGCCGGTCGGGCCTGAGAACAGGTAGCTGCCGATCGGCTTCTCGCCGTCGCGCAAGCCGGCACGGGCCAGCTTGATGGCGGAGGAGAGCGCCGCAAGGGCGTTGTTCTGGCCGTAGACGACGCGCTTCAGCGTCGTTTCGAGATGCTGCAGCACTTCCGCATCGTCCTTCGACACGGTCTTCGCCGGAATGCGCGCCATCGTCGCGATGGTAGCTTCGACTTCCTTCGTGCCGATGGTCTTCTTGCGCTTGGCTTCAGGCAGCAGCATCTGGCTGGCGCCGGTTTCGTCGATCACGTCGATCGCTTTATCGGGCAGCTTGCGGTCATGGATGTAGCGGGCCGACAATTCGACCGCCGCCTTGATCGCGTCATTGGTGTAGCGCACCCGGTGGAATTCCTCGAAATAGGGCTTGAGGCCCTTCATGATCTCGATGGAATCGGGCACCGACGGTTCGTTGACGTCGATCTTCTGGAACCGCCGCACGAGGGCGCGGTCTTTTTCGAAATACTGGCGGTATTCCTTGTAGGTCGTCGAGCCGATGCAGCGCAGGCTGCCTTGCGAGAGCGCCGGCTTCAGCAGGTTGGACGCGTCCATCGCGCCGCCGGACGTGGCGCCGGCGCCGATCACCGTGTGGATTTCATCGATGAACAGAATGGCGCTCTTGTGCTGTTCGATTTCCTTGATCACCTGCTTCAGGCGTTCTTCGAAATCGCCGCGATAGCGGGTGCCGGCGAGCAGGGTGCCCATGTCGAGCGCGAACACCGTCGCGCGCGCCAGCACGTCAGGCACTTCGCCCTTGGTGATCTTGCGGGCGAGGCCTTCGGCGATCGCGGTCTTGCCGACGCCGGGGTCGCCGACGAGCAGGGGATTGTTCTTCTGCCGGCGGCAGAGGATCTGGATGGTGCGCTGGACTTCGGATTCACGGCCGATCAGCGGATCGATGCGCCCGTCGCGGGCTTTCTTGTTGAGGTTGACGCAATAGGCTTCGAGCGCGCCTTCCTTCTTCTTGCCTTCGCCCTGGTCGCGGCCTTCGCCACGTTCGCCGCGCTGGTTGTCTTCCTCGTCGGCGCCGCGCGGCGTCTTCGAGCCGTCGGACATGCCGGGGCGCTTGGCGATGCCATGGCTGATGTAGTTGACGGCGTCGTAGCGCGTCATGTCCTGCTCCTGCAGGAAATAAGCAGCGTGGCTTTCGCGCTCGGCGAAGATCGCGACGAGCACGTTAGCGCCGGTCACTTCTTCGAGACCCGACGACTTAACATGGATGACGGCGCGCTGAATGACGCGCTGGAAACCGGCGGTGGGCTTGGCTTCGTCGCCGCGGCCGTTGGTGGCGAGGTTGGCGAGCTCGTGATCGATGTAATTCACCAGGCTCTTGCGCAAGGCATCAAGATCGACGGAACAGGCGCGCATGACGGCCGAGGCATCGGTATCCTCGATCAGGCTCAGCAACAGATGTTCAAGCGTCGCGTATTCGTGCCGGCGTTCGTTGGCTGTCGCCAAAGCCCGGTGCAACGTCTGTTCGAGGTTTCTTGAGAACGACGGCATAGGGGCTCCTTTTACTTCTTTTCCATGATGCATTGCAGCGGATGCTGATGCTTGCGGGCGAAGTCCATAACTTGAGTTACTTTCGTTTCGGCGACCTCGTAGGTGTAGATGCCGCACTCCCCAACGCCATGCTGATGGACATGCAGCATGATGCTGTTAGCTTCTTCATTGTTCTTGTTGAAATAGCGGCGCAGAACCGTAACGACGAATTCCATCGGCGTGTAATCGTCGTTGAGCAGCAGCACGCGGTACATGCTGGGCTTGCGGGTCTGCGTGCGGGTTCTGGTAATGACCGCGGTGCCGGATCCGTTACCGCCGGCGCCGCCATTGTTGTCGTTATTGCCGGGCTTGTCAGGCTCATCCGCCGCTGTCGGATGCTTGATCGGATGCTTGGCGGCCGATTGCGGGTCGATATACGCACTGCTGGATACGGCGAGAGCGGTCGCGCCCGGATAGCGCGCTTCCAACGGCATCGGCCAAGCCGAGTTTGACGCCGCTTTGGAGGCATAGACGTATGGTTCGCTCGTCTTCCGAAAACTCAAGAAGTCCTCCGTTGGATTCGGCCCCTGAAGTCTACCTTCAATCCCAGGGTCATCCGCAACCCCTATTCGACGCTGCACCACTGTAATCTAGGAGCGAAGCAAAGCCTGCGCCAGTGGTAGGCATGCACTTTCGCCAAAGCGGTGAATTAATCACGAAACGGCCACAAACAACGGCGCTCACGAGTAAATTCATCTCGCGCTGAACTGAAAACGAAAAAAGGCCCGGCAAATGCCGGACCTTTGAAGGCTTCAAATCTAGTGTCTCGAAATCTAGCGCTTGGGCGATGATTGCCGAAGCGCAGTGAATTCGTGTTTAAATTCGTCTTATCGAGCTTGCCCGAAATTACTTCGCGGCAGCCTGGGCCTTGGCGACGGCAACTTCAACCGGCTTGAAGGCATCCTTGGCGAGCGCCGTGTAGAGTTCACCGATCTTGGTGCTCTGCGCAACGAAAGATTCATAGGCCGACTTGGCATATTCGCTCTGCGCCTGGAAGGCGGCGTCAACGGACTTCGAGCCGACGATCTTTTCGAAGGCAGCGGTGGCGGCTTCGAGGGACTTCTTGGAATAATCGCTGGTTTCGGTGGCGATGGCCTGGAGGCTCTTCGTCAAAGCCGAGCTCGCGGCCGTGGCGGCTTCGACCTGGTCTTTACCGAAGCTCTGCAACTCTTCAAAACTTTTGAACATGATGTGCCCCTGAATTGGGCCGTCGTGCGCGAGTTCGCGTGCGGCCGATTGCCTGACGTGCAGGCGTTTATATGTGCGGCGCACAATAAATGTCAATCAAAAAATGCTGCAATGCAAAATTTGCCTTCGAAAGCGGCAGGTTGCGGCGAGAATATGGTCGAATGCGTTTTAAATTTGACCGGTCGCGGCAGCATTCGATTAACCGACGCGTAACCGCATTCCACTACGGTGCTTCGATGTTGTGCTGCGGCAACACTCGCAGGCAGCTGAAAAGAGCGGCGCTTTTCGGTGGTGGGATGAATTTAAATGGCATTGCGTAGCGTATTTTCCAGAAAGCCTGGGTTTCAATTAGCTATCGGTCTGGGGATCGTTCTCGTCGCCAGTTCGCTTGTCTCTTCGGCCGAGGCCCGTTCCCGGCATCGCCGGCATGCGGTGCGGCATGCCGCGGTGTCCACCTATGCGCCGCCGTATGCGGCGATGGTCGTCGACGCCAATTCCGGCAAAGTGCTCTACGCCGTCAATGAAAACGCGCTGCGCCACCCGGCATCCCTGACCAAGGTGATGACGCTGTACATGCTGTTCGAGCAGCTTGAACGCGGCAAAATCCGGCTTGATACCGAAATCCCGATTTCCGCCCATGCGGCGTCGATGCCGCCGACCAAACTGGGGCTGCGCCCAGGCCAGACCATTGCCGTCGAAGACGCGATCAAGGCCGTTGTCACCCGCTCGGCCAACGATATCGCCGCTGCTATTGCCGAAGCGCTCGGTGGCGATGAAGAGACGTTTTCAGCGCAAATGACCCGCAAAGCACGCGCTTTGGGCATGACGCGCACGAATTTTGCCAATGCCTCGGGTCTGCCCGATCCGGACCAGATCACCACTGCGCATGATCTGACCGTGCTCGGCCGGGCGATCCAGGAGCGCTTTCCGCGCTATTACCCTTATTTTTCGACCCCCGTCTTCTATTTCGGCCGCCAGGCAATCCGCAATCACAACCGCCTTGTCGGCGGTCTTGAAGGCGTCGACGGCATCAAGACCGGCTATACGCGCGCTTCGGGCTTCAATCTGCTGACCTCGGCCAAGCGCGACGGCAAGCGCATCGTCGCCGTCGTCCTCGGCGGCCGGTCGACCAGCCAGCGCGACGCCACAATGGCCCAGCTTGTCGAAGACAATATCGACAGCGGCGCCCGCAGCCGCACCGCACCGATGATCGCCGAAAACAACACCACCGAGCGTGATACCGCGCCGCTTGCCGTGCCGGTCGCACCGCCCGCCCGTCCGGTTGAAGTGGCCAGGGTTGAGCCCCGTCCGGAACCCGTCCGCGCTGAACCGGTTCGCGATCCTGTTCGTGCCGAAACCGCCCGCGCGGAACCGCTGCGTCCCGAAGCGCCGGTCGGCCGGCCGGTCACGCTGGCGTCCTCGTCAGCCTATGCCCCCGCAGAACGGCCGCGTCCGGCGGTGATTTCGTCAGGTTCGAAGGCGGAAGAGCGTATCACCAACGCCGGCACCCGCAGCGGTGGTCCGGTCGTGCTTGACGGCTCGACATCGTCGCGTCCGACCATGGCGTCAACCTCGACGCCGTCGACCTTGCGCTGGGTCATGGGGCCGCGTTCCAGTGAGGCAGCCGCCGAGGCCCGCGCCAAGGCTGCCTATACCGCCCCCGCGACCGCGCCGAAGCAGGTAGATACGAAAACAGAAACGAAGGTCGCCAAATTCATGCCGCCGGCGCCGATTCCGACGTCGTCGATCCAGCGTCCAAACCGCGAAGTTGCAAACCGCGAAGTTGCAAGCCGGGAAGTCGCAAGCCGTGAGACGACAACCCGCGAAGCACCACGCCCGGCCGCTGCACGCAGCGGCCTGATGATCCAGATCGGCGCTACCGATGATCAGGAGAAGGCGCAGAGCCTGCTGACGCGCGCGCGGGCCCAGGGCAAGTCGGTGCTCGGCTCGGCGCAACCGTTCACCGAGAAAGTGCAGAAGGGCGGCGGAACCCTGTGGCGGGCCCGCTTTGCCGGCTTGACGGAAGACGGGGCGGAGGCCGCCTGCAAATCACTGAAACGGTCGGGTTTCGCCTGCTTCACCACGCGCAACTGATCCGAGTCGAACACAATCGTTTGAGTTCAAGTTTTACGGAGTCTGGGTATGACGGCGGATCAGAATATCCTTGGCCTCGTTGATACGGGCGGCAAGACTCGTCGTGCCGCCGAGGTCGGGATGGAGCTTCTTCATCAGGTTGCGGTGCGCCCGCGCAATGTCTTCAGCGCTCGCCCCCTTATGAAGCCCAAGGACTTCATAAGCTTCATCCTCGGACATCGAAGCCGCAGCGCTGCGCGGACGTCCGCCGGTCCCGTCGCCATTCGCCTGCGCTGCGTCACGCCAGCCGGCAAACCGGCGGTCGAAATACGCTTCGAGTAGCCGCGCGCCTTCCAGATCGTCCGCCATGCAGGCCCGGAACAGCGCGTCGGCCTGGTCTCTGGTCAACTCCGCCAGCCGCTTGCCGGCGAATTCCCCGGCCAGAACGGTGCCTTCGATGGCGCCGGTGTCGTGGTCGAGCTCCATGGCGATCGTGGCTGAGCGAACCTTCGAGATATTCGGCGCGCCCGTGCCCGAGCCCGGCCAGCGGACGTTTTTCGCCCATTCAGGCGGCTGCGCCAGACCCAGCAGCCAGAGGCCGACGCCGCCGACGCCCATGGCGATTTCCCAGCGTCCGCGCATCAGCAGGAACACGGCCGCGGCCAGCGTCACTCCGCCGCCGACCTGCTTGACCAGTTTCGCCACGGCGGCAGGTGGCGTGTAGGCAAGTTTGCGCAACAGCATGAGGCCGCCCATGACGGCAATCAGAAAGATGAAAAGAAACGGTAGTCCCATACGCGTGTTCTACTTCATCTGCGCGAGCAGCGCGCGGGCGGTGGCACCGCCTTCGCCGGCGATCTTTTCCAGCGCCTTGCGGCCGCCGGCAGCATAGGCAGCGGCGGCCGACAGCAGGTCGGCCAGCTTGCGCGGTGCGGAGGCGTCGAACGCGGCATAGGCGCCGCCGGTCAGGCGGGCGATTTCACGGAACGCCGATTCCGCCGTCGGGTCGGCGCCTTCGTGGAACATGAAAGCCTTGAGGCCGAGAAGTCCCAGTTCACCGGCGATCTGGCAGAGATCGTCGACATTCTCTTCCATGGCGTCGCCGACATAAACCAGTGCGCCGACACGTCTTGCGCGAATCTCTTCACGCACATGTTTAAGGACTTTGCCGATCTGGGTATTGCCGCCGCTGACGCTGATCTTCGACATCAGATCGCTTAAGCCCACGCCGTTGGCGATGAAGCGCGAGGAGCGGCATTCGCTCAGGCCGCGAAAATACACCAGTTGCACGTCGAGCCCGCCGAGCGTCGCCGCCGTGTCGAACATGCGGCCCTGGAGGCTCTGGGCCAGATCCCAGGTCGGTTGCCGGCTCATGGTGGCGTCGAGCGCGAAGATCAGGCGGCCACGGTCAGCGCCGGCGTGGACGGCCGGCGTCTTGTTCAGTTTGTCCAGAAAAGCGTCAACGGCGCCGCCGCCTGGAGGCGAGGCGGGCGTGACGGCATTCGGATCTGGAGATTTGGCCACGATTGCTCCGCTCTCGCCGCGATTCCGGCGAAGCACAATAGATCGGAGCCTCAGGCAACATTTGCAAGCCGGATCGGTCAGCCGCAGGCTGGGCTTGGCTGATCTGCTTGGCGCAGAAACGCGAAACGGGGCGTCGAGCGCCCCGTTGCCGGCTGTAATCAGAAACAGATCAGTGGTTTACTTGATCTTGGTTTCTTTGAATTCGACGTGCTTCTTGGCGACCGGATCGTACTTTGTGTACGACAGCTTCTCGGTCTTGGTGCGGGCGTTCTTCTTGGTGACGTAGAAATAGCCCGTGTCGGCGGTCGAAAGGAGCTTGATCTTGATTGAGGCGGCCTTGGCCATGACAATAGTCCTGAATGGAGATGCGAATTTCGATTTGGCCGCAAAATACGGATCGGCGGCGCGAAGTCAAGGAAGGCGCCGGCTAATTCCGCCCAATCGCACTATTCCGCTGCCACCTGGCCCTGCTGGCGTGCGGTTTCCTCCTCGGCAATCATGCGATTGACGATGCGGCGCGCCGATTGGCCGGCGCGATCGAAGGCGAAATTGACGAAAACCGGGCCTGCCGGGTTGGAATCGATCAATTCCTGCTGGCGCGTGGTAATCGCGGCATCTTCGCGGAAGGCCATGTCGATCATGCTGCGATAAAGCTCGGTCACCTTTTCGTCGTCGATCGCCCAGTTGCGGGCGGTGGACCAGAAATAATGCACCGTGTTGTCGGTCTCGGGCGTAAAGCTGTTGACGACCACATGGACAGGCTCGCGCAACGGCGTGTCGGCGCCGGCAGGCCGCGCGCCGAGCGTCACCTTGCAGAACATCGGCGGCTGCCATTCGAAGATCTGCCAGCGGTCGATCTTGTCGTTATAGCCGCGCGCCGCCTTGTAGATCGGCGCGGTATCGACGTTGAACATGATGCGGTGGGCGCGCACCCTGTCCTCGGTCACCTCCACTTCAAGCGGCGTCTCGGTGACGCCGCCGCCGGCCAGCGTGGTCTTGTGGACGAAGACGACATGGGTGAGGTCGAGAATATTGTCTACCATCAACTGATAGTTCGCCTTAATGTGGAGATAGCCGGGCACGCCCTTCCAGTCCGGATCGCCATTCTCGAAATAGTCAGGAAGCAGCGACGGATCGGCCGCTTTCTCGCCGAGCCAGATGTAGA
>JAQGJO010000247.1 GCA_028290595.1 Hyphomicrobiales bacterium
AGACTTTCGCTGACCATTACAGCCAGGCGCGACTGTTCTTTCGCTCGCAGACGCCCATCGAACAGGCCCATTTGGCGAGCGCCATCGTTTTCGAACTGTCCAAGGTCAGTTTCCCCCATGTACGGACGCGCATTCTCGGCAATCTGCGCAATGTCGATGAAAGTCTGGCCAAGCGCGTCGCGGCCGGACTCGGCATCGATCTCCCGCCGAAGTCGGAAGCCGCGGTCGAGCCCGTAAAGATGGATGACTCGCCGGCTCTTCGCATCGTTGGCAAATATCCCGAAACATTGGACGGGCGCGCTGTCGGAATCCTGGTCAGCGATGGCGCTGACGGCAAGATCGTCACGGCTTTGCGCAAGGCTGTCGAAGCCGAGGGCGCGGCGGTGAAGATCATCGCGCCGAAGGTCGGCGGCGTCACCTTGAAGGACGGCAAGCTGCTCGAAGCCGATGCCCAATTGGCCGGCGCGCCCTCGATCATGTTCGATGCGGTCGCAGTCGTCCTGTCCGAGGCCGGCTGCAAGCAACTGCTCAAGGAGGCCGCGGCGGTGGATTTCGTCCGCGACGCCTTCGGCCACCTCAAGGCCATCGGACATTCGGCCGAGGCAGCGCCGCTGCTGCAAAAGGCGGGCGTCGAGCCCGACGCAGGGATTGCCGATCTCTCCAAAGCCGTCGCTGGCTTTGTGAAGCCGGCAAGCGGACGGCAATGGGACCGCGAACCGAAAGTGCGCACCTTGGCGTGATTTTTAGGCGGCGAGGCCTGGATCGGAACCAATCACCCTTTGTGTCGTTATTCCTAGGGGCGTGTCCGCACGCCCCGAATTCCTCATTGAGGTCATTTTCGCCTGGAAAGGTGATTTCGGATGCCTCGCGCTTTGTGGATTCTTCTGGCGTACCTGCATTCCGGTGCGTTCGTAATTGCCATCGGCGCGGGTGTCATGAGCTTCGGCATATTGAGTTTGCGACTGATAGGCATTGGCTGAGAGCCGGTTTTGTTGCCTTCCTGAAGGAGGACTACCGATGCGATTTACCCCGATCTTTGGAGTTTTTGGTCTTTTTGCCGTCTGCCTCGTCGCGGTCGGCGCGAATTTGTCCCAACCGCCGATGCCACAGTCGAGCGAGCAGATCGCCTTGTCGTCGGATCGCCGGGTTGAATTGGCCGGTACAATCGAACGCCAGGGCTTTACCTGCCCGGAAGCCAAATCAGCTGTTTACGAGAAAACCGATCAGACCGAGGTGTCCGTCGTCGTTGAATGCGGCGCCAAAGGTGCAGCCCAGGCGGATACCCAATATCGCATCACCATGCTGTCGGCCGGACCGACCAGGGTCGAGCGCAAATCCTGACTGACAGACGCGGGAGCGATCGTCACAACTTTAACGAGTGTAGGCATATCGCCTCGACACGGGGCTTTTCCCAACGGAGACCACGCAGGTTGCCTGCGCGGCATATAAAGACCAATGGGTTAGCCGCGTTCTCGGAATCAAAAAATGAACCCGCGACCGTATCTTCGATCTACACGAGGTTCGCCAAAATAAATAATTGAATCAAATAATTCCGCCATGAATCGCAATCAATGACTCAAGCCGGATAACGGCTGAAAATTCCACGTGAAACACGGGCTGTTGGCCGGCGTGGCTCAAAAAGCGCCACCATGGAACGGTCCAGCCGATGTCGCGTTAACGCAACTTGGGCGGTCCCTTCGCGATGGATGCCCGGCGGCCTGGGTGCCTGTGCGCAGCCCCTTTTGGTCGAAAAGCTCGAACGTGCTGCCTGAACGTTCATCCGCAACATCTGTCTGCAAAGGGTCTGCAGACGTTCATCTGGAGGATGCTATGATCAAAGCTGTGATGATCGGGACCACAATAGCGGGTCTTGGATTGACGTGCGTTGCCCCGGCCTCGGCGCAGAGCGAATACCGGAGCGGCGTGTATATCGTCCCGGCTCCTGCGCCCGTCTACGAAGAGCCCGCCTACGAGACCCGTCCGGTACCGCGGGTCTACCAGCCGGACATCTATGAAAATCGTCCGGGCTATTATCGCCGGCCGGCCGCGGTAATCCCGCCCGCTCCCATCCCCGGCGGCACCATCCGCACGCGGGTGGAACCGGTTTATCCCGCCGAAGCAGTACCGGAATATCGTCCGAGACAGGATTCCGTCTCCTACTGCATGTCCCAGTACCGGACCTATGATCCGGCGAGCGGCACCTACCTCGGCTATGACGGGCTGCGTTATCCCTGTCCGTGAACGACCGATCTGAAGGCCAACATGTAAAGGCCCGGCCATTGCGCCGGGCTTTTGTGGGCAATTGCCGAGCTTTTGCATCCGGAAATTAGGAAATATTTCGCAAGAGCGACGGAACATTCGACCCAGGACGGCATTGTTCCGTCCCGGGCCGGCGAGGGTTTGTATGCTGCGAGAGCCAGACGCTCTCATTTGGAGGATCAAATGTTCAAGTTTGTCATGATCGGCACAGCTCTCGCCGGCCTTGGCTTGGCGTCCGTAGCGCCGGCTTCGGCGCAGGCGGCAAGACCCGATCCAGCCGTCACGGCACCGTCGGCGGCTTCCGTCACTCCGGTCCAATTCCGCCGCGGTTGGGGCGGCGGCGGTTGGGGCGGTCGCGGCTACTACGGCGGATATCGCCGTGGTTGGGGCGGTGGATGGGGCGGCGGCGCAGCCGGCCTCGGCCTTGGTCTGGCGACCGGCGCGATCATCGGTGGCGCCATCGCCTCGCAGGCGCAGCCATATCCCTATTACGGATATGAACCGGCTCCGGTTTATGAAGGTGGCGGCGGCGATACGACGGCCTACTGCATGTCCCGGTTTAGATCCTACGACCCCGGCAGCGGGACCTATCTGGGCTACGACGGCTTCCGTCATCCCTGTCCGTGACACGGTCTGAAGCGCAAATCATAAAGGCCCGGTCATCGCGCCGGGCCTTTTTTCGTCTTCAGCGAGCCGGATAGCCGGCGTCTCCGCGCCGAAATTGCGCTTGCAATAATTCCACGCTGTCGTGAAATGCGCCTGCCTGCACAACGGTCAAGCCGAACCAGCAGGGAAGTGCACGGGGAGAACCGCATGGCGGAAGTGTCGTTCGGCAAGGAAATCGAACTGCTGAAGCTCGGCAAGGGCGATACCTTTCATGGCGAGGGTATTCTGGCCGTCACCAAGGCGCTGCTGCAATCGGGCGTCTCCTATGTCGGCGGCTATCAGGGCGCGCCGGTGTCGCATCTGCTCGACGTCATGGTCGAAGCCAAGGAGCTGATGGGCGAGTTGGGCGTCAACGTCCAGTCCTGCACCAATGAGGCGTCGGCCGCAGCCATGCTCGGCGCATCGATCATGTATCCGGTGCGCGGCGCGGTGACCTGGAAATCCATCGTCGGCACTAATGTCGCCGCTGACGCATTGTCGAATCTGTCATCGCCCGGCGTCATGGGCGGCGCGCTCATCGTCGTTGGCGAAGACTATGGTGAAGGCGCCAGCGTCATCCAGGAACGCACCCACGCGTTCGCGATGAAATCGACCATGTGGCTGATGGACCCGCGCCCCAACCTCACGACCATCGTGCGCATGGTCGAGAAAAGTTTTGAGCTGTCGGAAGCTTCCAACGCGCCCGTCATCATGGAATTGCGCATCCGCGCCTGCCACGCCCGCGGCGCCTTCGAGGCCAGCGACAATATCGCGCCGAAAATCTCCGCCCGCGAGCTGCAGAAAATGCCAGCGGAATTTCTCTACGACCGGCTCGCCCATCCGCCCGTGACCTACCGGCACGAGAAGCTGAAGTTCGACGTGCGCATGCCCGCCGCGCGAAAATTTATCGCCGATCACAAACTCAATGAAGTGTTCGACGGCAAGCACGACGACGTCGGCCTCATCATCCAGGGCGGCCTTTACAACGGTCTTATCCGCGCTTTGCAGGAGTTAGGCCTCGCCGACATGTACGGCCGCACCGACATTCCCATCCTGGCGCTGAATGTCGTCTATCCCCTGGTGCCCGATGAGATCGTGAAATTCGCCGCCGGCCGCAAGGCGGTTGTCGTCGTCGAGGAAGGCCAGCCTGAATACATCGAGCATGAAATCGGCGCCATTCTGCGCCGCGCCGATCTCAACACGGTGCTGCACGGCAAGGACATCTTCCCCCAGGCCGGCGAATACACGTTGGAAGTTCTGGTCGATGGTCTGATCAAACTGCTGTCGCGGCATCTGCCGGCGCTTGATCTGGAAAAGGGGAGCGCCTTCGTCAAGGAAGTCGCGGGCCTGCGCACCAAGGCGCAGGCGGCGCTCGCCGGCCCCTTGCCGCCACGGCCTCCCGGATTCTGCATCGGCTGTCCGGAGCGCCCCGTCTTCGCGGCGCTGAAACTGGCCGAACGGCAGGTCGGCAAAGTGCATGTGTCCGCCGATATCGGCTGTCATGCCTTTGCGACGTTCGAACCGTTCTCGTTCGGCAATTCTATTCTCGGCTATGGCATGAGCCTGGCGTCGAGCGCCGGCGTGCAGGGCTTTTCCGAGAAACGGCCGATCGCCATCATGGGCGATGGCGGCTTCTGGCATAACGGCCTGCTGTCGGGCGTCACCTCCTCGCTGCTCAATCACGGCGATCAGATTCTGGTCATCATGAAGAACGGCTATACGTCGGCGACGGGCACGCAGGACGTGCTGTCGACGCCGGGTCCGCAGGCGCAAGCCTTGGCGTCGGGCGCTTCGAGCGTCAATTCCGATCTGACCATAGAGAACACGCTGAAGGGCATGGGCGTGAAATGGTTGCGCACCGTCGACAATTACAGAGTGGGCGACATGCGCAAGACCATCGTCGAGGCGATGCGCACGCCGTTCAGCGGACTGAAGGTCATTATCGCCGAAGGCGAATGCCAGCTCGAGCGCCAGCGCCGCCTGCGGCCGGTCCGCGCCCGGTTGCTCGGCCAGGGCAAGAGAGTCGTGCGCGAGCGCTTCGGCGTCGATGAGGACACTTGCACCGGCGATCATTCCTGCATCCGCCTGTCGGGCTGTCCGACCCTGACGGTGAAGCCGTCGTCCGATCCGCTGAAGACAGATCCCGTGGCGCATGTCACCAATGGCTGCGTCGGCTGCGGGCTGTGCGGCGCCAATGCCCATGCGGCGACCTTGTGTCCGTCATTCTATCGCGCCGAGATCGTCACCAATCCCACCTGGTTCGACCGCGCCAAATCCGGCTTCCGCCGTGCCCTGACCAGGACAGCCTGAGATGGCGCAAACGCAACCACGCACGATCCTCATCGCGGCGCTGGGCGGCGAAGGCGGCGGCGTGCTCGCCGAATGGATCGTCAACGCGGCGATCAAGGCCGGCTTGCCGGTGCAGGCGACGTCGGTGCCCGGCGTGGCGCAGCGTACAGGCGCGACGAGCTATTACATCGAGATGATGGATACGCCTGCGCCGCAGGGGCTCGAGCCGGTCTTCGCGCTGGTGCCGGCGCCCGGCCGCGTCGATTTTCTCGTTTCCAGCGAACTGCTTGAAACCGGTCGCCTGCTCGAGCGTGGCTTTGCCTCGCCCGACCGCACCGTGCTCATCTCCTCCACCAGCCGCGTCTATACGACGGCCGAGAAGATGCAGATGGGCGACGGCCGCTTCGATTCCGGCAAGATCGATGCGCTCGCGAAAAACATTTCCAAACGCTACGTGCCGATCGATCTCGAACGCCTCGCACTGGAGACAGGCACGATCATCAGCGCCACCATGTTCGGCGCGCTCGCAGGAGCAGGGGCCTTTCCGTTCGCGCGCGCGTTTTGTGAGGATGCGATCCGCGCCGGCGGACGCGGCGCGGAGGCCAGCCTGAAAGGCTTCGCCGCGGCGTTCGCTGCAGTTGCTTTGGCCGACGATGTAAGACCTGCCGTCGAACAGCCCACTGCCGTAATCCCGCCGAAAGCTCTCGGCGGTTTTGCCGGCCTGCCGCAAGCCATTCGCGATGTGGTCATTCGCGGCCAGACTCATTGCAACGACTTCCAGGACGAGGCCTATGGCGAGCTCTATCTCGACCGTGTCCGCACCCTGATCGCGGCTGCACCCTCAGTGGAAGATCCGCGCGCCGCTCACGCGCTGGAAGAGGGTGCCCGCCGCCTGGCGCTGTGGATGGCCTATGAAGACATTCCGAGGGTCGCCGACCTGAAGACGCGCAAGTCGCGTTTCGCGCGCATCCGCCGCGAGGCGGAAATGCGCGACGACCAGCTTCTTCACGTCGTCGAATACCTGAAGCCCGGCATCGAGGAAATCGCCGCCATGCTGCCGCTCGGGATCGGCAGGATGGTCATGCATCGTGCGGCGCCGGGCAAGACGATCTGGCCGCTCGGCATCGGCGTCAACATTTCGACCACCGGCGTGTTCGGCTTCTGGATCATGCGCGGTCTCGCCCAATTCGCCCGCGTCCGCCGCTCGTCGCTGCGCTTCGCCGAGGAGACCCAGGCGATCGACCTCTGGCTGGCGGCGATGCGCAAGGCTTTGGCGTCCTCGCCGGCCTTTGCCGGCGCGCTCGCCGAAATGCCGCGCCTGCTGAAAGGCTATGGCGACACCCATCTGCGCGGCCGCACCAATTACGCGGCGATCTTCAGCGCGATTGTCGCGCCAGTCCTGGACGTAGGTCGGCTGGACGAGGCGGCAGGGCCTTTGCGCAATGCCGTTGCCGCAGCCCTTGCCGACCCGGAGGGCAAGGCTTTGGCGAAAGCGCTTGTGCCGGCCAATCCGGCATCGGAGCCGCGCCGGCTGGCGGCCGAATAGCAGTCGCACTACCATTTATATCGGCAAGCGATCGGTAACTGTGCCGTCAAACTTGCCATTATTTAACTTGAATCAGCCTCCAGATTGCTTGTTCATCCAGAAGCGTGTCGAATCGTTGAGGTTTCCCTTTAGGGTTGCCCTTGGTTGATACGGCATGAGCAGAAACGGACGTGTCGATGGACCAGCATGTTTTTCTGCGATCGATGGCGGCGGTGTTCACCCTGCTGGCGGTGAGTATTGCGATCTGGCTGTATTTCTCCATGCCGCGCACGCTGCGCGTTGCCGTCGGACCGGCCAATAGCGAGCAGGTCCGCTTCATGCATAGCGTCGCGCGCGCCATGATCGACACGCGCCAGCCGTTCCGCCTCGATTTGCGCGTCAACAACGGCTCTATCGACTCCAGCCACGCACTGGATCGCCGCCAGGCCGACATCGCCATCTTGCGCAGTGACGACCCGACCTCTAGCGAGGCGCGCTCGATCGTCATTCTGCAAAAGCGCTCGATCATCATCGTCTCGCGCAAAGACAGCAACATATCCTCGCTTGCCGATCTGCACGGACGCGCTGCTGCGGTGATTGCCGGAGATTCGGATTCCAATCTGCCGCTGATCGAACGCATTCTCTCCCATTACGAAATCGTGCCTGAAGATGCGGGCCTGCGTGAAATGCGCCCGGCGGAAGTCGCCGCCGCCATGGGCGAAGGCAAGCTCGATGCCTTTATTCTCGTCATCGATCCCGCCGGGCGTTATCCCCGGCGTCTGCTCACCGACATCATGGAGCGGCTGAAGA
>JAQGJO010000313.1 GCA_028290595.1 Hyphomicrobiales bacterium
TTCATCATGCGCGGCAGTCGCATTCGCATCATGATCGAGCATAACGGCGTGCGTGAAGACATCATGCTTGGCGACCGTGATCTGATTTCGGTTCCGCCGGGCGTTTATCGCGGTCTCGTCAACGAAGGCCAGGAAGAAGCCCTGATGTGCGTGATGATCGGCAGCACCAAGCCGGAGACGCCGAGCTATCCGGCTGATCATCCGCTGTCGAAAATCAAGCGCAACAAAGCCTGATCTATTTCAATCGCAACGAGGAAACGAGATGGATCTCGGACTTTCGGGACGCACTGTCGTCATCACCGGCGGTTCGTCCGGCATCGGTCTGGCTGCCGCCGGCATCTTTCTCGATGAGGGCGCGCGCGTTGCGATCTGCGGCCGCAATGCCGAGCGGCTGGCCAAGGTCGCTGCCGATCTGGGCGAACGCTTCGGCGCCGCCAATGTTCTGGCGCGCCGTTGCGACGTGACGAAACAGGACGATGTCACGGCCTTCGCCCACGATGTCGAAGGTTGGGGCGGTGGTGTCGATATCCTGATCAACAATGCGGGGCAGGGGCAGATGACCACCTTTGCCTCGACCACCGACGAACAATGGCGTGCCGAGCTCGATCTGAAATTCTTCAGCCAGATCTATCCGGTGCGGGCTTTCCAGGCGCTGCTGGAAAAGAGCGATGCGGCAGCGATCCTCACCGTCAATTCGCTGCTTGCCTATCAGCCGGAGCCTTACATGGTGGCGACGTCGGCGGCGCGCGCCGGCGTGCAGAGCCTGGTCAAATCATTGGCGACCGAGTTCGCGCCGCGTATCCGCGTCAATTCGGTCGTGCTTGGGCTTATTGATTCCGGCCAATGGGAACGCCGCTTCCAGGCGCGCGAGAACAAGGCGCAGTCGCGCGACGAATGGATCGAAGTGCTGGCGAAATCCAAGCACATTCCGTTCGGCCGTCTCGGCAACCCGGCGGAGGTGGCGCGCGCCATCGTATTCCTGGCCTCGCCCGCGGCAAGTTACGTGACCGGCTCGGCGCTTGAAATTTCCGGCGGGGTCTCCCGCTTCATCTGACTTTGAGAGGATGCGATGAACATCGCCACCGCTGCACATTCCGTCGCCACCCGGGAAGAACCGGTCGGCGATCTCATCGCCCGCACCTTGGCGGAAGCCGGCGTCAAACATGCGTTTGGCGTCATCTCGATCCACAACATGCCGATCCTCGACGCCATCCTGCGCCAGGGGCTGATCACGTTCATTCCAGCGCGCGGCGAGGCCGGCGCGATGAACATGGCGGATGCCTATGCCCGCGTGTCGAAATCACTCGGCGTCGTCATCACCAGCACAGGCACGGCGGCAGGTAATGCGGCGGGCTCGCAGGTCGAGGCGCTGACGGCCGGCTCGCCGGTGCTGCACATCACCACGCAGATCGATACGCCGTGGATGGACCGCGACCGCGCCGCCATTCATGACGTGCCGCGCCAGCCCGACATGCTGAAGGCGGTGTCCAAGGCCTACTACCGGCTCTGGGATGCCAATGCGACGGTGCCGGTCGTGCAGGCCGCGATAACTGCCGCGCTGTCGGCGCCGAGCGGCCCCGTCAGCCTTGAAATTCCTGTCGACGTGCAGCGCATGCCGGCCGTCATTCCCCTGCGCATCGGCGCGCCTCCGGTGGTGCGGCTCGCGCCCGACCCGCAGCAGCTCGATACGCTGGCGGCGCTGGTCAAGAAGGCCAAGCGGCCGATGCTTTATCTGGGTGGCGGCTCGCGCAACGCCCAGGCGGCGGCGACCGCGCTCGTCGAGCGCGGCTTTTGCGCCGTCACCAGCACTAATGGCCGCGCCAGCGTGGCGGAAGATCATCCGCGCAATCTCGGCGCCTTCAACATGACGCCGCAGGCGCAGGCGGTCTACGACCGCTGCGATCTGATGATCGTCGTCGGCTCGCGCCTGCGCGGCAACGAGACGCGCAACAATGCGCTGCGCCTCGGCAAGCCGCTGGTGCAGATCGACGCGGACGCCAGCCAGGGCGGCCGCAATTATCCGGTCGATCTGTTCGTGCACGGCGATGCCGCCTTCGCGCTCGAAGGCCTGCTGGAGCGGCTGCCGCAGTCACTGAGCGTTGACGAAGAGTTCGCTGCCGATGTTCTCGCCGCCCGCGTCAAGGGCGAAGAGGGCATCTCGCGCGGCCTCGGCGTTTACTCGGTGCTGGCCGATGTGCTGCGCGATCGCGTCCACAAGGGCGCGCTGCCGTTCGTGCGCGATGTGACGATCGGCAATTCGACGTTCGGCAACCGCTATGTGCGGCTGGCCGCGCCGCATCTGGGCGTGCATGCGCTCGGCGGCGGCATCGGCCAGGGCATCGCCATGGCGGTCGGCGCCACATTGGCAGCGCCCGGCAAGAAGACGGTGGCGCTGGTCGGCGACGGCGGCGCCATGGTCAACATCGGCGAGTTGGCGAGCGTGGTCGACAATGCCTGCGACACCGTCTTCGTGATGATGAACGACAAGGCCTATGGCGTCATCGCCAACATCCAGGATGCGCAATATGCCAACCGGCAGGCCTATTGCCGGCTGCATACGCCGGACTTCGGCCTGCTGGCGGAGAGCATGGGCCTGCCGCATGTGCGCATCACCAAGATCGACGCCTTCGAGGCTGCCTTCGACAAGGCGCTGGCCGAATCAGGCCCGGTTCTCATCGAAGTCGATATGACCGTCATCGGCCCCTATGCCGAAGCCTTCGGTGGACCGCCGGCAGGGGCGGCCGGAGGCGCGCGTTGAGACTTGCCATCATCGGCTACGGCACGATTGCCAAACAGGCGCTGAACGCGCTGGCCCGCGAACTTGCGCAGCCGCTCGAAGCCGTCGTCTGCCTGGCGCGGGCGGACGGAGCCGCGCGCGCGCAGGATCTGCTTGAGTCGCTCGGCGCGAAGCTGGCCGGTCAGCGGCTTGTCGTCGGGTCCCTGAGCGAGCTTCTTGGCCATCGCCCGGATTTCGTTGCCGAGGCTGCCGGACACAAGGCCCTGCAGGACCATGGTGCGCAGATTCTGGCTGCCGGCAAGGATCTGCTGGTGACATCGGCCGGTGCATTGGCCGATGATGACTTGCGCGCGGGGCTTGATGCCGCGGCCGGGCAATCGGGCGCAAGCTATCGCATTTGCCCCGGCGCTGTCGGCGGTCTCGATATTCTCGCGGCAGCAAAACTCTCCGGTCTGCAGGATGTGCTCTACACATCGCGCAAGCCGCCGAAAGCCTGGGTGGGGACCCCGGCAGAAAAGCTTGTCGATCTTGCCGCGCTGACGTCCGCACATGTGTTCTACGAGGGCAGTGCGGGCGCCGCGGCGCGCGATTATCCGCAGAACGCCAATGTGGCTGCTACGATCGCGCTGCTCGGCGCGGGCTTTGCCGCGACGCGGGTGCGCCTGATCGCCGATCCCGCGGTATCGCGCAATGTTCACGAACTGTCGGTGCGGTCGTCTTGCGCCGATTTTGATGTCCGCATCGCGGGCCAGCCGTCGCCGGAGAATCCCAAAACCTCCCTGACGACCGGATATGCTCTGGCGAACCAGATTCTGGGCTTATTGCCGCGTTCGCGCATTGCATAAGGCGCATTTTTTCCGGTTTTTCGCCATTCCGGATGGGAAAACCGACATTATTGCCTGTTATTTCGGCGAGGCGTCATTTGATTTGACGCAGGAGTGGCAATCTGGCGCGAGCAGCGCTATATCGCCTGCCTCACCACGAACCTGAGAGAGCACCAACATTGAGTAGTTTCAGAGATCCGGGCCTTGACGAGCGGCGCAGTGCCGCGGACCTGGCCAGGAAAGCAGCATTGGAGAAATTCCGGGCAGCGCAAACAATCGAAGATCCGGCGGTCATCGCCCGCCGCAATGAGCGAGCCGCCATCGTGCAGGCCCGCAAGGAGCGCGAAGAAAAGCGCGCTGCCGAGAAGAAGGCCGAAATGGAACGCCTGGCTGCCGAAGCCGTGGAACGGGAACGTGCAATTGAAGCCGCGCGTCTCGAGGTGGAAGCCGCGAAGGTTGCCGAAGAAAACGCCCGCAAGGCGGCGCGCGCCGACCA